>JBCCHH010000264.1:0-3527 GCA_039028855.1 Pseudomonadota bacterium
ATCCGCTGTACACAGCACGAGAACTCAAACACCAGCTCAATGACTCCGGTGCGAAAGCCATTGTTGTACTGGAAAACTTTGCCCATACGCTCGAAAGCGTGCTTGACGATTGTCCGATCGAACACGTTTTTGTCACCGCTGTCGGCGATATGCTCGGCTTCCCCAAGGGCACGCTGATCAACTTCGTATTGCGCTACGTCAAGAAGGAAGTACCGGCTTACTCGATTTCCGGCTCAATGCGCTTCACCGCAGCCATTTCAGCCGGCGCGAGCAAATCGCTTGATACGCCGGAAATGGGCCATGACGATATTGCGTTTCTGCAATACACCGGTGGTACCACGGGGGTGTCCAAAGGCGCAATGCTGACCCACGGCAATATCGTCGCCAATGTGCAGCAGTCAGCCGCCTGGCTCGGCAACAATATCGATTACGGCCAGGAAGTGATCGTCACGGCGCTGCCGCTGTACCATATCTTTGCGCTGACCGCGAACTGCCTCGTATTCATCAAGTTCGGCGGTCGCAACCTGCTGATTACCAATCCGCGCGACATGCCAGGCTTTGTCAAAACGCTCAAAGGCGAAAAATTCACCGCGATTACGGGCGTAAACACGCTGTTTAACGGCCTGTTGAACACACCGGGGTTTGCAGAGGTCGATTTCAGCAACCTGAGCTTCACGCTCGGTGGCGGCATGGCCGTGCAGCGTGCAGTGGCCGAAAAGTGGAAAGAAGTGACCGGCGTAACGCTGGTCGAGGCCTATGGTTTGACCGAAACCTCACCGGCGGCCTGCATCAACCCGATGGATCTTGAAGAATACAACGGCGCCATCGGTCTGCCAATTCCTTCGACCGCATGTCGTGTTATCGATGGTGAAGGCAACGATGTGGCAATCGGCGAACCGGGTGAGCTGTGCATCCGCGGCCCGCAGGTCATGAAAGGTTATTGGGGGCGGCCGGAAGAAACCGAAAAAGTGCTCGACAGCGAAGGCTGGCTGAAAACCGGCGATATGGCTGCACGCGATGAAAAAGGCTATTTCTTTATCGTCGACCGCAAGAAAGACATGATCCTGGTGTCCGGTTTCAATGTCTACCCGAACGAGATCGAAGACGTGATCGCGGCGCATCCGAAGGTACTCGAAGTCGGTGCAATTGGTGTAGAAGACGCCAAGTCCGGCGAACTGGTCAAAGCCGTAGTGGTGCGCAAGGACGATTCCCTAACGGTCGATGAGCTGCGCGCGCATTGCAAGGAAGAACTCACCGGCTATAAGGTGCCGCGCTATATCGAGTTCGTCGATGAGCTGCCGAAAACCAACGTCGGCAAGATTTTGCGGCGTGAACTGCGCGACAAATTCGGCGAGGCGAAGAGTTCGTAAGCTGCCCTGCCCCTTGAATCCAGCCAAACTGCAAACCCGGTCCCGTGCCGGGTTTTTTTATAGCATCTGATCGACATCAACACTCGCAGCCAGGGCCGATACGCCGACGCCGATCAGCCTGACGCTAATTCGACTCTGATAGCGCGCCCAGGCTGCGGCCAGTTCGATCACGTTATGGCTGATGATGCCGGCATCGCGCGTATAGCCCTGCAGCGTGCGGCTGCGGGTGAGCGTGGAAAAGCCGGCCGAGCGCAGCTTCAAATGTACGGTACGTGCGTACAGGCCCGATTGATTGAGCCGCTCAGCGCATTGTTCGGCCATTTTGACAATACATTCATTGACTTCATCGAGATCGTGCAATTCTGTATCGAAAGTCGATTCCTGCGAGATCGAACGGCGCACACGGTCCGAGCTGACCTGGCGCGTATCCTGCCCGGCCGCGCGTAGCTGATAATCACGCGCTTTGTTGCCGAATGCCGGCGTCAGCAGTTCCAGAGGTGCAATGCGAAGCTGCCCGATCGTGAGAATACCGGCATCGTGCAGCTTTTGCGCAGTGCTCGGACCAACGCCGGGCAATCGGCGGATCGGCATCGGGTCGAGAAAACGCTGCACGGCGTGATCAGGAATCCAGATCAATCCGTCAGGCTTATCGTAATCGGACGCAAGCTTGGCGACGAGTTTAGAGCCTGCCATACCGACCGAAGCCGACAGGCCGACTTCGGATGAAATCTCGCGCTTAAGTGAACGACCGAGTTCAAGCATCTCAGCCGCATGTTCGATACGCTCGCTAACGTCGAGGTAAGCCTCATCGATGCTTAAACCCTCGACCCGATCGGTATAGCGATGGAATATTCTGAAAATTTCGGCTGATACTTCACGATAGTGCGCATGGCGTCCTTTGACGAACACGGCGTGCGGGCAGCGCTTCTTGGCCACCGCCGACGGCATAGCCGAACGTACGCCAAAACGACGAACTTCGTAACTGGCCGCAGCCACCACCCCACGCTGGCCGCTTCCACCTACAATCACAGGACGACCGCGCAACTCGGGGCGGTCGCGCTGCTCGACGCTGGCAAAAAACGCATCCATGTCGACATGGACTATGGCGCGCAGCGGTTCGGTTTTTTCGTTCATTTGATTCGAGACTGTAATGCCTATATCTGAAGCTACAACCTATAACGTTGAACAGTTTCCCGCGATCGATCGACCGGTGTGGCTGAACCATGCCGCCATTTCGCCGTGGCCGAGCGCAGTCATTCAGGCCATGCGCAACTTCGTTGAGCAGAACGCGAGCCAGGGGCCAAGCGATTACGGCCAGTGGATGGCCATAGAGCAGCGCCTGCGCGAGCGTTTGGCAATACTCTTAAATGCCGATTCGCATAACGACATTGCGCTGGTTAAGAATACCTCGGATGGCCTGAACCTGATTGCAAACGGTCTGGACTGGCAGCCTGGCGACGTTGTGATCTGCTGTGCCGAGGATTTCCCGAGCAACGTTCTGCCCTGGCGAAAATTGAACCAACGCGGCGTCGAAATCCGTGAAGTCTGCATCCGCGATACATCCAACCATCCGCTCGGCGACCCCGAAGCGCCGCTGATTGCGGCGCTCGACGAACGCGTCAGGCTGATGGCCGTCAGTTCGGTCCGATATGACAGCGGCCTGCGTCTTGATCTTGATCGCCTCGGCAACGCCTGCCGCAGCAACGACACCCTGCTGGCCGTAGATGCAATTCAGCAACTCGGTGCGCAGGCGCTCGATGTCAGTCGCTTGCCGGTCGATTTTGTTGTAGGCGGCAGCCATAAGTGGTTGATGTCAGCCGAGGGACTGGCCATGTTCTGGTCGCGTCCACCGGCGCGTGAACAGCTACAGCCAACACAGATCGGCTGGCGCATGTGGCATGACCCGTTTAATTTTGAGCGCAACGACTGGCAGCCGCCGTGCAGTGCCCGTCAGTTTGAGCCCGGCACGCTGAATATGGCCGGCATTCATGGGCTGGATGCCGCGGTCGGCCTGCTGCTTGAATTCGGCATGCTGGACATCGAAACGAATCTGGCTGCGCGCGTTGGCCATTTACTCGACGGCTTGTCCACTATTCCTGGCGTGCAGATCATTACACCAAGCAAACTCGAGCAACGCGCCGGCATTGTCAGCTTTGA
>JBCCHH010000265.1:0-3524 GCA_039028855.1 Pseudomonadota bacterium
CATGATCATGCTGTTTCCGAGCACAAGCTGCGCATGCGCAATGCCGCCGGCTCCATCTTCGACGACCAGTTGTTTTTGGAAGTCAAATGTTTCGCAGAGCCATTCGATCATTTCGGCTGCGTTCCGATAACGCATCGTTGGAATAATGATGCAGGTCATTGATCGCTCCATTGTCCTGAACACTATGGACAGCATAAATGCTTTACGGATCCATCGGGCTGGATTGAGATGCCGCGTGTCCAGACTGCCTTATGCCATGATGGCGTGGACGGCTTCTTGAAGGCTTGTCAGCGCTATGCTTCGCATCCGCGATTCACGGTCGGGTTCCAGTCCCCACTCGCCCATGAGGTGTTGAGTGGCGGTTGAAACATAGGCCTGCCAGAGCGCAAAACGGTACAGATCGATTTTAGCGTGTTCGTGATAGGCGAGCTTGAACAGATTCATGCCATGCGTTCCAAACCGGTAGCGTAGCTCCAGGCAGGTGCAGGCAATATCGGAAAGTGGATCGCCAATGGCGGCATCTTGCCAATCCAGAATGGCCACGACTTCATTGTCTTGCCAAAGCAGGTTTTCAGGCCAGAAGTCGCCATGTAGCAGTACGAGTTTCCCGGAGTAGGTCGTGTTTTTGAGCCTTGATAGTGGATGCCGAACATCGTCCCACTCCGGTTCAGCAGGTATGAAGTCGAGCAACGCTGCAGTGGATCGATTCTTTCGGGTAGCTTGGGTACATTGGCAGTAGGTACTGCATGCAGCTTAAGCAATGTATGGGCCATCGTGCGAATTCGAACTTCAACCTAGTCATTAGTGATCGCCGTTGAACCGCCAACAAAATTCATCAGCACATACGTGCGATTCGGAATCGTACATCGGGTGTCGAAACTGATCGGCTTTGGTACAGCTAAACCGGCGGCTTGCAAGGATTGAAGCAACCTGAATTCCGACGCGGCTTTATCTTTTGAGTGCAATGACGAAGGCGGAACTCAGCCTGGTGTTATCGGTGAGTTTGATTGCCGCAATACTGGCTGGACTGAACATATGGCATCTGGGCATGGGTTGGGTGCTGATTCTTGTCGGTGTCTTGTTGGCGTTCGACGTGATCAGCGGTGCTGTTTGTAATATGACGGAAACCACCAAGCGCTGGTATCACCGCAAGGGTACTGGTGCCAAAGACTATTTGGGCTTCATCGCGCTGCATGTGTTGCACATCGTGATCATCACGTGGCTGTTGCGTGGTGATGCGTTTGACGGGGTCTATGCGCTGGTGGTTTCTGCGTGTCTGCTGGCTTCAGCCGGCATCGTCGTTACTGTACCCAGGCCAGTGCAAATGCCAATGCCTGTGTCGCTGTATTTCGCGGCACTTTCGATCATATTCCTTGGACCGGGCCTGACGCCAGGGATGTAATGGTTCGCACCGGCGTTGTTGATCAAGCTCCTGATCGGGCATGCCGTGCCGCTGCAGAAGTAATGTACATCATTGACTGCAACTTCAAGTCCGTCTGGGTTTCACCTCTAGCGCAGCAAAAATAAAATCGTTCAGGTTGTTCAGCAGTTTCCGCATGGCGATTTCGCTGAGCACGCTGCGATAGGCGCTGCCATCAATGAGTTCAATAATGTGCTGTGCCGCTTCATGTGCATTGGGCATGGTCCGGAAATCGCCCTCGGCCGTACCGCGCTTGATCACTGCTTCCAGCGCTCGGACGAGTTCATTACGGTTGGTGAGAAACAGCTCACCAATGTCGGGTTTACGAATCGCTTCGCTGGCGATCTCGATCGTCAAAATAACGTTTTCCGGCTCAGCAACGAGCGCTGCATATTTGCTCACAAACTGATTCAGCACGGCTCGCGCAGGTTTCGGTTTTTTAAGCAACTTCAGAATCGGTTCAAGCTCGGTGCGTTCCACGGCGGCAATCTCCACAAGTACATCATGCTTGCCGGGAAAGTGGTTGTAGAGATTGCCGAGGCTGACCCCGGCCTGTTTGGCAATGTCGCGTACGCCGGACTGATGATAGCCGCGTTCCAGAAAGCAGATCATTGCGGCTTCCAGAATCAGGCTCCGCCTCTTTGCCGCTGCACGTTCGCGCTTGCTTTCGCTTGCGCCGGGTAGGTCGGACATAGATACTCCAATTTGAACGAACGATCGTTCATTTATGTTATCATGTTCACCAGGCTTCGATGCCATGAGTAGTTTTTTAGGAGTGTATCAAGATGTCGAATACCACCAATCGCGATGCGGCGCTGCGTAAACGGCAGTGGTTTTGGATTAGCGTTGCCATGATAATTTTGATGGCTGGCGTTTTGCTGGTTTGGGAGGTAGAAGATACGGCCAACGTGGACGTTTCGGATGCACCGTCGCCAGCGCCGCTGGCAACGGTGGTCGAGGTGGTTGCCTCGGAAGCCACTGCATCCGTGAGTGCATTTGCTGAACTGCGTCCACGTTGGGATACCGAAATTCGTGCCGCCGTATCCGGGCGCATTATTGAGATTCATGACGACGCGCTCGAAGGCGTTCGCGTCGAAGTTGGCACGCCGTTGCTGACGGTTCAGAAAACCCAGTACCAGTCGGCCTTGGCCGCAGCTGAACTGGCGCTTGAGCAGGCCAAACTGGATCATCTGAACGCGCAGAATCACGTCGTCGTTGCGCGGCGTCAATTTGAACGCGAAGACATTGAGCCGCCCAACGAACTGGCCTTGCGGCTACCGCAATTACGCATCGCGCAGCGTGCGCTGGATTCCGCACAGGCACAGCTTGAGACGGCTCAGCGTCAGCTCGACGATACCGAAATCACGGCCCCGTTTTCAGGCTATGTCACCCGACGCATGGTCAGCCTGGGTCAAACCATTTCGGTTGGCGAGCCGCTGCTGCACTTGTCAGATGACGCCCGGTTCGAAGCCGTCGTGGAACTGAGTCAGGCCGATTGGGCACTGCTGGATCACCCCATCGCCGGTCAGCAGGTGCAGATGTTTTCGCGCAGTGGCGATGAGCTCGGTCGCGCTGTGGTTCGGCAAGGCGGTGGCTTTCTGGATCAGGAGACCCGCCAGCCACGTATTTTTCTCGAAGTCGCCAATTCCGCGGCTGATGTACTGAGCGGTGATTTTGTTCGTCTGGAATTTTCCGGGCGACGAATGGCCAATACGCTGACTATTCCCGAATCTGCACTCAGTCGGTTGGGGTATGTCTGGGCCGTGAGCGCGGATGAACGGCTCGAACGCATCCAGCCGACGATTCTGTTTCGATCCGGCAATGCGCTCACGATCGCCAAGCCTGAAGGATCGAGCCCATGGCGGATTGCGCTGACGCCATTGGCCTCGTTCCTGCCGGGCCAACGCGTTTCACCGCAGATCATGGAGCCTTAAGCCATGCATGCGCTCACTGGCTGGTTTATTCGAAATCCGGTTGCGGCCAATCTGTTGATGGCCCTGATTTTGTTTCTCGGATTGTTGACGCTGCTTACGATTCGCATTGAGGGGTTTCCGCGTGTACCGCCTGAGACCGTGGAGATCACGATCCGGACAGGCGCGCCGCG
>JBCCHH010000266.1:0-3506 GCA_039028855.1 Pseudomonadota bacterium
ACAGGCGCTGATCGCGAGAAAACCACCGGCCATCAACCAGCTACCCAGATAGCCGGCCAGAATCGTGCCGTTATCCGGATCGCCGAGCAGATTGACCGTGATCCACAGCGGAAAGGTCAGCACGAGTGCAATGCCGATAAATAGCCAGGCGGCCAGAAACTTGGCCAGTACGGCAGCGCGCGTGGTTACCGGCAGAGTCAGCAGCAGTTCAATTGTGCCCGACTTGCGCTCCTCGGCCCACAAACGCATGCCGATTGCGGGCACCAGAAACAGATACAGCCACGGATGAAACTGGAAAAATGGCTGCAGATCAGCCACTTCACGCTCGAAAAAACCACCCAGATAAAACGTGAACGCATTGGCCATGAGCAGGAAGATCACGATAAACACATAGGCCACCGGCGTGGCGAAATAGCTGCTCAACTCGCGCCTTAAAACAACGTCGAAGTTTCCATTCATGCCGCGCGCTCCTCCGTCTGCTGTTGTTGCGTAATCTGGCGAAACACATCATCGAGACGCCCGGCTTCCAATTGCAGTCGATCGACTTCCCAGCCCTGCTCTCTAGCCAGCTCGGTAACCGCGCTGAACAGCCGCCCCTGACCCGATGGAAAGGCCGTGACCAGACCGCGTCGAATTTCCACCCCGGAGACCTGCGGCAATTCGCTCATTGCCGAGGCTGCGGCCTGCAGATCGGGTGTCGCCAGACTGACGGCATTGGCGTAGCGCGAGCGCGCCAGCAACGCCGCCGGCGTATCGTCGGCCAATAATTTTCCGCGCGCAATAATCATCGCGCGCGAACATAAAGCATCAACTTCTTCAAGAATGTGCGTCGAGATGATAATGATTTTATCCGAGGCCATATCGCGAATCTGTCGCCGCACCTGCTGTTTCTGATTCGGATCAAGCCCGTCGGTCGGCTCATCGAGAATCAGCACAGGCGGGTCGCTGATGATCGCCTGTGCCAGCCCAACCCGACGCTTGAAGCCTTTCGACAGCGTTTCAATCGTTTGGCCACGCACTTCTTCAAGCTGCAAACGCTCAATCACTTCATCGACGCGTTTTTTCGTCTCCGCACCGCGAAAGCCGCGCGTGCCAGCGGCGAACTCCAGAAACGAATGCACGCTGAGTTCGGCATACAGCGGCGCGCCTTCGGGCAGATAGCCAATCAGACGGCGTGCGGCCAGCGCATCGTCGCAAATGTCATGACCATGAATCCTCGCCGTACCGCGCGTCGGCGGCAGGAACGTCGTCAACATCTTCATCGTAGTCGATTTACCGGCACCATTCGGTCCGAGAAAACCAAGCACCGTGCCGGGCTGCACGGTAAAACTCAAACCCTCAACGGCAACAAAATTGCCGTAATGGCGGGCTAAATCCTGTGCTTCGATCATCAATAATCACCTTGCTCTGGCATTCGTCCACACTTGCTAATATTGCAAACTCCGATTTGGGATTGCTCTGCAATTTTTCAAGAAGCCTTCAGACATCCAATAATAATCCGCCACGCTGCTTTCGAAGTTCAGCACAGCATGGCTGTAATCGGATAGCCTATCGGGCTTGAGGTTATTTTTCCAGAGTATTTGAGGAACCCCGGATTGATGATGCACGGAACGCGTTTCAGTCGGAAAAGCCGAAGATCGTGCGCATCGATCCGAGAGACAGTAGCCTTCGCTACGGCCGAGGAACGCAATGTGCGAGATTCCGCTTTGCGGCCGCTTGTGATGACAATCGCCGAAGGGATGGGCCTTTGCAGGTACTCCAGGTCCGATTGTTATCACAAGCGATTCGCTTATTTGGTCCAGCTAAACTGCGCTCATCGAAGCCGGCTTAGCGCATCTTGCAAAGACTCCATCGCGGCCGTGCATCATCAATCCGAGGTTCTTTAATGCAGGCTGCGATTCTCGATCACCTGCCGGACGGTCTGCTCGATCTTCCGGCTACCCGTCTAGCCGAAAAACTAAGCGGGCCGACGTTGATTCATCTACCCGGACGCCGGCCTAATCCACTGTTCGTTTCGGTCATACAGCACGGTAATGAGATTTCCGGCTGGGATGCGGTGCGCCGTTTGCTCAAAGGCCGCTATCGCTTCGAGCCATTACCGCGCAGCCTCGCCTTGTTCATCGGTAATGTCGATGCGGCGGCGCAAAACAAGCGTCGATTGCCCGACCAGCCCGACTACAACCGCTGCTGGCCCGGTGCCGGCGGAACGCACAGCCATGTACACGACATGATGCAGAGCATCACCGACCACATGCGTCTGCTCAAACCCTTTGCCAGTATCGATGTTCATAACAACGCCGGCGAAAACCCGCACTATGCCGCTGTCAACAGTATCGAGGCCGAGCGCCTGAATCTGGCCACGCGCTTCTCGCGCACGGTGATTTTTTTTACCGAACCGGGCGGTGTGCAGTCGATGGCGTTTGGTCGTTTCTGCCCGGCCGTCACGCTCGAATGCGGACAGCCTTACGATGCCAGCGGTACTGACCATGCAATGACCTATCTGGAAAGCGTGCTCAGCATCGATCAGCTTTCCGGTGACATGCCGCATCCGGAAGATCTGGATTTATTCCAGGTCACCACGGTCGTGCGCGTGCCACCTGCGCTGAGCTTCACTTTTAATGGCGATCAAGCCGATGTGCGCATGGAACCGCAACTGGATCGACTGAATTTCACTGAAATCCCTCCCGGCACAAAACTGGCCAGCGTCGAATCGAATCATCCGCACGCGCTGCTGGCGACCGATTCGGACGGCTTCGACTGCACAGACGACTGGTTTCAGGTCAACAGCGGTCAACTGTTCACGCGTAAACCGGCCATGCCGGCCATGTTCAGCACCGATATCGAAGTCGTGCGTCAGGACTGTTTGTGCTATCTAATGGAACGTATACGCATTCACCAGCACGAATCGGCCGAATACCAGCATCCGGAATTGCCGGAGTCGTTACCTTAGACACGCGCCATGGAAACACGCTTGCGGTACACTGAACAAGTTGTCAGGAAGAATTTCGTTTGAGGAAGATCGTATGAATTTCTGGACCGCCGCCGTTGCCATCATGGCTATTATCGGAGTCGTCGAAATTGCAAAGCAATGGATCAAATCGCGCAATAAAAACCAAATTCAGGACCGCGCCCGGGCTGAAAGTGCGCAGCTCGAAGAACTTAAAGCCCGCATTCAGACGCTCGAAACCATCGTCACCGACAAGCGCGAAACACTGAAGCGTGAAATCGACGAAATTTGAGCGCGGCCTGGCTTTAGACCATCGCGACCACAATTCAAGCCACAGATGAATTCCCCGGTGCCACCGCGACATAGCCTAATGCGCCTGTTCGGCAAGGGTCTGGTCACGATCATCCCGATCGCGCTGACGCTGTTGATCGTATTCTGGCTGGCGAGGCTGGCCGAGAACGGTTTTGGCCTGATGATCCGTTGGGCACTCCCAGAAAGCTGGTATATCACCGGCATGGGCCTGACTGCGGGCATTGTCGCCTAGGGAAAATGTTCCTGC
>JBCCHH010000267.1:0-3503 GCA_039028855.1 Pseudomonadota bacterium
CCGATTTGCTTAGCTGTGAAGATATCGACGGTGGCCTGATTGGCGGTGCAGCATTGAAGTCGGAAGATTTCAATGGCATCGCATCGGCTGCTTGACTTGTATAACTCAAGGAGTATACACAAGCTGCAGGAAGTGCGAATCAATCGCATTTATATACCAACGCTTGGTTGACAACAGATTTGCGACAGGAATTAGAACCATGTTTACCGTTTTAATTGTTTTTCATGTGCTGCTGGCCGCCGGCCTGATTGTGATCGTGCTGCTGCAGCGCGGCCCGGGCGCGACCATGGGCGCTGCCTTCGGCGCGGGCGCTTCAGGCACCGTGTTCGGTTCGCGCGGTGCGGGCAGCTTCATGACGCGCACGACCGGTTGGATGGCTGCAGGCTTTTTCGGCATCAGCCTGGCCATGGCCGTGCTGGCTGCTCGTGATGGTGGCCCGGCAGTCAATGATCTGGGTATCGTCGGTTCCATGGTGGAGCAACAGGCCGCACAGCAGGACGCTCAGGATAATGCGGCCACAGTTGATGCGTTGATTGAGACCCTGGATAGTGAGAGTGGCTTATTGCTCGAGGATGAAGTTCTCGAGCCGCCGGTAGATGCAGTGGAGGAAACTGCAGACGATGCGGCGGATGATATCCCAGAGCCGCCTGTTAACTAAGTACGTTTTTTTGTCGATTTTGCCGAAGTGGTGGAATTGGTAGACACGCTGTCTTGAGGGGGCAGTGGCTTTCAGCCGTGCCGGTTCGAGTCCGGCCTTCGGCACCAAAAATCGACAATTCAGGTATTGATCTGGCTGCGACTATGAATCAATACACCTAAATGAGGTTGAGAGCGACAAGGCTGCGCTGAGTTCCATTGCAGCCAGCGTCAGGAATTCGAGCGATGTTGACTGAATATTTTCCAATTCTGGTTTTTCTTGGGGTGGCAACGGGGCTCGGCATTGCACTGCTGGCTGTCGGCGGTATTCTTGGCCCGAATCGACCCGACAGCGAAAAGCTATCGCCGTATGAGTGCGGTTTCGAGGCTTTCGAAGACACGCGCATGAAGTTCGACGTGCGGTTTTATCTTGTAGCAATTCTTTTCATCATCTTCGATCTGGAAATCGCTTTTCTGTTTCCGTGGGCGGTTGCGCTGGATACGATCGGCATGACCGGCTTGATTGCGATGGCGATCTTCCTCGGCATCCTCGTGGTCGGTTTTATTTATGAATGGAAAAAGGGTGCGCTGGAATGGGAATAGCGGTTGAACTGAATCAGGTTGACGATATTCTGCGACCGAATGCGGATGCCAATCCACTGCTCGATCGCGGCATGGTTACGACCTCGGTCGATGCGCTGGTCAACTGGGCGCGCACGGGTAGCATGTGGCCGGTTACTTTTGGTCTGGCCTGTTGTGCGGTCGAGATGATGCACGCGGGCGCTTCGCGCTATGACCTGGATCGCTTCGGCGTGATTTATCGCCCGAGTCCGCGCCAGTCCGACGTGATGATCGTGGCCGGCACGCTGTGCAACAAGATGGCGCCGGCGCTGCGCAAGGTCTACGACCAGATGCCCGAGCCGAAATGGGTCATCTCGATGGGTTCCTGCGCCAACGGCGGCGGTTACTATCATTATTCTTATGCCGTCACGCGCGGCTGCGACCGCATTGTGCCGGTCGATATCTACGTGCCGGGCTGCCCGCCATCGGCCGAGCAACTGGTCTACGGCATTCTGCAGTTACAGAAGAAAATTCGCCGTACGAATACCATCCTGGCACCGGCGGCATGAGCACTGCGATCAACAAAATCAGTGAACGCAACCAGCCGCTGGCTCAACGCATTGAAAATGTGCTTGGCGAACGCGTCGTGAATCTAACCGAGCATTGCGGTCAACTCACGCTCGAACTTGCGCCGAAATGTTGGGTCGAGGTCTGTCAGCAGTTGCGCGACGAAGAAAGTCTACGTTTTGATCAATTGACCGATCTGTGCGGCGTCGACTACCTCGGCTACGGCGACGACGAATGGGAAACGGCCGAAGCGAGCGGTTCCGGTTTCTCACGTGGCGTCGATCACCTTGGCCCGGGCCGCTTCGACTGGGATTCGCGCCCGGAAGCTGATAACATCCCGAACCGTTTTGCCGTGGTCGTGCATCTGCTGTCGATTGAATTAAACCAGCGCCTGCGCCTGCGCTGTCATCCCGAAGACGCAGATTTTCCGACCATGAGTTCGCTGATCGAGGTCTGGTCTGCGGCCAACTGGTATGAGCGCGAAGCATTTGATTTATTTGGCATCGTATTCGAAGGCCATCCCGATCTGCGCCGTCTGTTGACCGACTACGGCTTCATTGGCCATCCGTTCCGCAAGGATTTCCCGCTGATCGGCAATGTCACCGTGCGCTATGACGAAGACCGCAAGCGCGTGATCTACGAGCCAACCGAAATCGAACCGCGCGTACTGGTGCCGCGCGTCATCCGTAACGACTCGCGCTATCTGAGCGAAACGCCCGAGCGGAAGCCGAACTGATGTCGGAGATCAAGAACTACACGCTAAACTTTGGTCCGCAGCATCCGGCAGCGCATGGCGTACTGCGCCTGATTCTGGAGATGGATGGCGAGGTCGTACAGCGCGCTGATCCGCACGTTGGCCTGTTACATCGCGCAACCGAAAAGCTGGCTGAATCCAAGCCGTATAACCAGTCGATCGGTTATATGGACCGCCTCGATTATGTCTCCATGATGTGCAACGAGCACGCCTACGTCATGGCAATCGAAAAGCTGCTCGGCATCGAGCCGCCCGATCGCGCGCAGTGGATTCGTACGCTGTTCGATGAAATCACGCGCATTCTCAACCATTTGATGGGTATCGGCGCCAACGGGCTTGATCTGGGTGCGATGACGCTGTTTCTGTATGCCTTCCGCGAGCGCGAGCAGCTCATGGATGTGTACGAAGCCGTCAGTGGCGCGCGCATGCATGCAACTTACTATCGTCCTGGCGGCGTGTATCGTGATTTGCCCGACCAAATGCCGAAAGTGGCCGAAACCCGCTTCCGCAAGGCCAGCGATGTCAAGCGCCTAAACGAATGGCGCGAAGGTTCGATGCTGGACTTTCTCGACCAGTTCATGGCCGATTTTTTCCACCGCGTCGACGAATACGAAACGCTGCTGACCGATAACCGTATCTGGAAACAGCGCAATGTCGGCATCGCCGTGGTTTCACCGGAGCGCGCCAAGCAGCTTGGTTTCAGCGGCCCGATGTTGCGCGGTTCCGGCGTGGTCTGGGATGTGCGCAAAAAACAGCCCTACGCCAAATACCGCGAAGTCGATTTCGATATTCCGGTCGGCGTGAATGGTGACTGTTATGACCGCTATCTGGTGCGCGTCGAAGAAATGCGTCAGTCCGCGCGCATCTGCCAGCAGGCGATTGCCTGGCTGCGCGAAAACCCAGGCCCGGTCATGGTTCGTAACTTCAAGGTTGCACCGCCGACACGCGATGAAATGAAGGACGACATGGAAGCGCTGATTCATCA
>JBCCHH010000268.1:0-3501 GCA_039028855.1 Pseudomonadota bacterium
ATCGCCACGGCCTTGACTGGGAGCCATGGCATTGGTGTTATCACCCGCGTAGCTCTGAGACATAGCCCGCTGACTAATTTGCCTGTTTGATTTGATCAAACGCTTTCAGCGCCCGTACGCGCGTCGCTTTCAGGTCGACTAACCGCATTGGATATCCGCGCCGTTTTCGCTCATAATCCGTCATTTTACCGAGCGCTTTATGATCTAAGTCATTCAGTTCCGGGCACCAGGTGTGGATGTATTCAGCCTTCGGGTCAAATTTCTCGGCCTGGAGATCCGCATTAAAAATGCGAAAATACGGAGCCGCATCGGCACCACAACCGGCCGTCCACTGCCAACCCTGCGTATTGTTAGCCAGATCGGCATCGACCAGCGTATCCCAGAACCAGCGCGCACCTTCCTGCCAGGGAATCAGCAGGTTTTTGGTCAAAAACGAAGCCACGACCATGCGCACGCGGTTATGCATCCAGCCCGTGTGCCACAGTTCACGCATGCCCGCATCGACCAGCGGAATGCCGGTTTGACCACGCTGCCAGGCACGTAAATCGTCGGCGTATTCTCGCGCTTCACGCCAAGGGAAATTTCTGAATCGTGATTGCAGTGCCTGATCGGATGTTTGCGGAAAATGATGCAACAGCGCAATCGAGAATTCGCGCCAGGCCAACTCGCGCACGTAACTCAACGCACCTTTGCCAGTCGGCAAATCACCCGATTCATTCAGGATCTGCACGATTTGCCGCGGTGAAATCTGGCCGAAATGCAGATACGGCGACATAGAAGAGGTGCCGCGCTTATCGGGGCGATTGCGCGCATCGGAATAGCGCTGAATCGCATCGTCAGTAAAATCACGTACCGCACGGCGGGCGGCCAGTTCATCAGGCTGCCAGCGTTTGGCCAGTCCGTCGTCCCAATCGATGCCCGGCAACAAATTCAGCGAATCGATGGATTCGGATTTCGGCCATTTCGATGGACCGGTCAGCTCACCCGGCTCCGATGCAGTCTGCAGCGAACGCCAGTCGCGCTGCATACGGTTCCAATAGGGTGTGAACACGCGATAGGGCTGATCGTCCTGCGTCATCAACTCCCACGGCTCGAACAATACAGCCGCACGAAAACTTCTTGCCTCAATGGCCTGTTCGCGCAGCGCCTGTTTAATCTTCGTATCGCGCTGAACCAGCACCGGCTCGTACAGACGGTTCCAGTACACTGCACCGGCACCGCTGGCCTCAATTAACTCGTCAAGCTGATTACCCGCCGAGCCGGACCGGATGATCAGCTTCACGCCTCGATCCTTCAGTCGCCCAGAAACATCGGTCAGGGCATGATGCAGCCACCAGCGGCTCGCCGCGCCCGGCGACCAGTGGCCCATCGCATGCGGGTCGTGAATGTAGACCGGCAGAATTCGTTCATGATGGCTGCGCGCATAATCCAGCGCCGGATTATCGGCCAGACGAAAATCACGGCGGAACCAGACAATGGCAAGATCAGACATGCGGATGATTTTTACCAGTTGCGGTGAAGATCAGGTCACGGCTTCGGCAGACGCATCCATGCTGAACAATCCAGCCGGACCAGGTTCAGACCTTCTGATGCCGTGCGCTGCAATACCAACCAATGCCATATCGTCATCGGCGAAATAGCACTCAAGCTCGTCGATGTGGCCGGACGTCCAGGTCTCATTCATACTTCTGATGAATTGTTTGATCGTATTTTTGGTGTTGTTCATGGCGTGCATTGCCTGGATCCGATGGCTGCATCAGACCCCAATATCCTCATTCCAAAGCTCTGGATTTTCGGCGATAAACGTCTGCATCAGCCGATAACACTCCGGATCGTCGAGCACGCTCACCTCAACGCCGCGCGAACGCACGTAGTCCTCAGGCCCCTGAAACGTCCGATTTTCACCCACAATGACTTTGGGAATGCCGTACAGCAGAATTGCACCGCTGCACATATCGCAGGGTGACAGGGTGGAATAAATTGTCGCACGCCGATAATCGGCGGCACTGAGTCGTCCAGCATTTTCCAGACAATCCATTTCGGCATGTAGCACCGAACTGCCCTGCTGCACGCGCTGATTATGGCCGCGCCCGACCACTTCACCATTGATCACAAGCACCGAACCGATCGGAATACCGCCCGCTGCCCAACCCTTTTGAGCCTCTTCAATTGCAAGTCTTAAATACGGGTCCATGGCCTGGCTCCATCGATCAGATAAACGGAATGAACATCATAAAAGAGCATCATTCGTCCTTGCTTTCCGAGCGATTTGTCTGCTGGAACGCCACACCAAACGCCACGCCGATTCCGACTCCGATCGCAATGCCGGCGCCGATATTTTCCAGTGCCGTGCCAATCGCAACACCGACGCCGATACCAATGGCGATGCCTGCACCCATGTGAGAGGCACCGGTAGATTCATTTTTGTCTTTTTGTGAGTCTTGCATGGTTTTTCTTTCCGTTCAGAGTCTGAAGTAATCAAGAAGCAGTGCATTTTCTGCATGATTCGGTCAGAGTTCTGATTATACGTTTGGTAATTGCGGGAAAAGGCCCGGCGATTCGGCTACGCAATGCGCCCAAAGCCGATCTTCACAAACTCGGCGTAAGTTTCACAACAGCCAGGCAAACGCAACGGGCTGTGACTGTAGTCGAACATCGCAAACAAAATAGAAAGCTTTGCAATCAAGCCGGCCCGTATATCAAGCAGCAGTACGATCAGATCACTGTTGTGGCACGCTCGAATCGACTAGCCTACTGATCCCAAACAGCTAGTTACTGATGGTTACTACGCCGCCGATCGTTGAAAGATCGGCGGCTATTGCATTCATCGTCACCAGACGAGTGTCGTGCTTATTGTGTGAATTCACGGCATCATAAAAAACGACATACGCGTGGACGATCCGGTGGTGGTGGCGGCGGTAATGTATCAGGCGTAAAGCGAACCCACCAGTGGTCCTCGACTCTCGAAACAACGCCAATATCGCAGCAGTCATCTGACGCCGGAGCCGAAAGCCTGTCGAACTTCACCCTGATCAAATCGCCTAAAGGTTCAAACGGGATATAGAATTGATCGTGCGTTTTAAGTTCATCAATTACCTTATCGTGGCTCAGCGCTCCAATTATCCTGTCGGTATAATTGTTCGCCTCCTGATCGCCCATAGTACAAATGTGCTCGAGATTTTCCCCGCAAAGATCAGGATCATCTGTAAAAATCTCATTAAATTTACCATAGACAAAGGTTGCCGTATATGCCTGCTCGTCTAGTTCGATCTCAACCGATGCTGTCTGTACTCGATCCGTCGCATCTTCTATGATTGCCCAACTGGCAACGAGGGTTTGCGGATCGGGCATCATACCAAAACCTGGAAATCCATCCGGGCAAATTCCGTCTCCATCAGCATATTCATCTTCACCTTGCACATACATATAGTTGTTTTGATTATCCGAAACTGCCAGAGGCACAAACATCTCACGCCAGCTTACGCCCTGATCGGCTGCAAC
>JBCCHH010000269.1:0-3497 GCA_039028855.1 Pseudomonadota bacterium
CTGCATTCGCCACGCGCAAATCCGAGCCAGCGATTTCCAGCCCCTGTCGCGACGATTCGAGTTCCGGGCTGGATGCGAGTGCACGGTTCACCCACTGCTCAGGCAGTGCCGGCTCGGGTGGCAGCAAGGGCAGGTCTTCGGACAGCGGCTTGAAGCTTTCAAAGTTTTCGCCGGTTAACTCGCGTAACGCTTCACGTGCATCCTCAAGCGAGTTGACTGCCACGATCACACGCGCGCGCGCGCCATCCCAGGCGGCGCGCGCTTCGAGAAAATCGGTGACTGCTGACAAACCCACTTCGAAACGCTGCTCGGCCTGCTCGAACTGACGCTGCAAGGCCAGCTCTTCGGCCGTCGCAAATTGCACGGCATCAATCGCGGTGAGAATATCGAAGTAACGTTGCGATACGCGCAGCAGGAAATCCTGCCAGGCGATGTTGTATTGCGCATCGGCCTGTGCGATCAGCGAGCGGGCACGATTCAGCCGGGCCCAGTTGGCATCGTCATAGATACTCTGGCGCAGACTGATGCTTAACCGTTCGGTATCGTCATAGACTTCATCGGCAAGAACAATGCCGCCAATCTCAGTGGTCGTTTCGCCGATGCTTTTGGTTACGCTGGCATCGATTCTAGGCAATAAATTTGCTCGCGCGATGGCCTCGCCGAAGGCAGCAGACTCCAGCCGGAATTCGGCAGCGCGGATCTGTGCGTCGTTGGTCGAGGCCAGTTCATACACACCGAGCAGGTCGACGGCCGCAGCCGGGCTGGTCAGGGCGAAGGCAATTGCGCCGATCAGAATTTTTCGCATCAAAGGTTCCTTAAAAATGAGTCATTTCAGGTCATGCAGACATCGAGTACAACTCAGATGAATTCAGGCTTGAATGGTTCACGCCCGGTATTCATGCGTCGATGTTGATCAAAAATTAAAGATGGGCGCATCTTCAGCCCCAATCAGCCGCGGCAGGTCGGTATCGAATAGGCTTTCTTCACGCCAGCGACCGTCGGCGGTGCGGGTCAACAGCATGGCTTCCATTGCGGGCGACTGACCACGAACGATGAATACACGGCCATCGGTTTTGAGCCAGCGGCTGAAACACTCCGGCACGCTGGCAACCGATGCCGGAACCACAATCACGTCGAACCCTTGGGCTGGAAACTCGGCGCTTAACACGTCGCCTTGCTGCAGCGCGATCTTGCCATCGAGATGTTCGGTCAGGTTACTTTTGGCCAGTTCGGCTAAGGCTTCGATGCGCTCGATGCTGGTTACCTGCGCGGCCAGTTGAGCGAGGCAGGCGGTCAGATAGCCGCTGCCGCTGCCGACTTCGAGCACATGTTCATGGCCTTCGAGGTTCAAGCTTTGCAGTGCGCGCCCCTGCTCGATCGGTTTCATCATGATCTGTTCGTGACCGATTGGAATACGCAGATCGGAGAAGGCCAGTTTGCGATGCCGTGCCGGCACGAAGTCCTCGCGCGGAACTTCGCGCATCACGCTGAGCACGCGTGAATCGAGCACCTCCCAGGTGCGGACCTGCTGTTCAATCATGTTTTCGCGCGCTTGTTCCAGATTCACTTGCCTAGTGCTCCTGCAATGTTCGGTCCATATCCCGGGCGGCATTCCAACGCCAACGCAGAATTTATCAAGTCAAGTAAGTATTGTACCGGCAAGGCCGTGATTTGGCCTGTGCTATATGTCACGCCTGCAACACGAGGTTCTCTGATGACTTCGGACTTCACGGTCGCGTGCGTAGCGCGGCGTGTTTGGCGTACTATTGCGTTCTTCATTTGCAAAAAAGGCTGCACTCATGTCGAGCACCTCGTCTGAACTGGTCCGGCGCCTGGACGCCGATTTACTGCGCCTGCCGCCGGCTTCACGACTGATTCATGTCAGCGGTAGCCGCCCCGATATTCGCGTACCGATGCGCGAAATTCGCCAGCACGACACACCAGCCACGTTCGGCGTGCAGCCGAATCCGCCGATCTATGTGTACGAAACGGCCGCGGCGTTTATGGATGCGGATAACCCGCCCAATCCCGAAGTGGGTCTGGCGCCGTTACGACAGGGCTGGATCGACGAGCGCAGCGACACCGAAACGCTGGATGGTTTAAGCAGCGAGTTTGCGCGCAAGCGGGCCGCGATGAGCAAAGCGGACACGAAGGCCGACCGCTTTGAAGCCAATCATCTGCCAAGGCGGGCGCTGGCCGGACGCAATGTAACGCAACTGCACTACGCGCGTCAGGGCATCGTCACGCCCGAAATGGAATACGTTGCCATTCGTGAAAATGCGCGGCTTGACGAAATGCGCGAGACCTATGAACAGGCCGGCTTGTTACGCAAGCACGCGGGTCAGCCAATGGGTGCGAACCTGCCCGATCACATCACACCCGAATTCGTACGTGACGAGATCGCCGCCGGACGCGCGATTCTGCCGGCCAATATCAATCACCCTGAAGTCGAGCCGATGGTGATCGGGCGCAATTTCCGCGTCAAGGTCAACGCCAATATCGGCAATTCGGCGGTCAAATCGTCGATTACCGATGAGGTCGAGAAGCTGGTCTGGTCGCTGCGCTTCGGTGCCGATACGGTGATGGATTTATCGACCGGCCAGAACATCCACGAAACGCGTGAGTGGATCGTGCGTAACTCACCCGTGCCGATTGGTACCGTGCCGATTTATCAGGCACTCGAGAAAGTCGGCGGTGTGCCCGAAGCGCTGACCTGGGAATTGTTCCGCGACACCCTGATCGAGCAGGCCGAGCAGGGCGTCGATTACTTCACCATCCACGCCGGCGTACGGCTGGCGCACGTGCCGCTGACGGCCGAACGCATTACCGGCATTGTTTCGCGAGGCGGTTCGATCATGGCCAAGTGGTGTCTGGCGCATCATCGCGAGAGCTTTTTATACGAGCATTTCGAAGAAATTTGCGAGATTATGGCCGCCTACGATGTCTCCTTCTCCTTAGGCGACGGTCTGCGACCCGGCTCGATTGCCGATGCCAACGATGCGGCCCAGTTTGCCGAGCTCGAAACGCTCGGTGAATTGACTCAGATTGCCTGGAAGCACGATTGTCAGGTCATGATCGAAGGGCCCGGCCATGTGCCGATGCAGCTCATTAAAGAAAATATGGATAAGGAACTGGTCGATTGTCATGCAGCGCCGTTTTACACGCTTGGCCCGCTCGTGACGGACATTGCCCCCGGCTACGATCACATCACCTCCGGCATTGGTGCGGCGCAGATCGGCTGGTACGGTACGGCCATGCTGTGTTACGTGACGCCGAAGGAGCATCTCGGTCTGCCCGATAAACACGACGTGCGCGAAGGCCTGGTCACGTACAAGATCGCCTCGCACGCGGCCGATCTGGCCAAGGGTCACCCGGGCGCGCAGGTGCGCGACAATGCGTTGTCGAAGGCTAGATTCGAGTTTCGCTGGGAAGATCAGTTCAATCTCGGGCTCGATCCGGCTCGGGCGCGTGAGTATCACGATCAGACCATGCCCAAA
>JBCCHH010000270.1:0-3477 GCA_039028855.1 Pseudomonadota bacterium
GACGTGACAGATATTACGGCGAACCACGAAGCCACGCTAACGCTGCCCATTTCCACTATGCAGCGCGGCTGGCTTAGGGTAGATCGGCTGAAGCTGTCTACTCGTCATCCACTCGGCCTGTTCGAAGCATGGTCGGTGTTCTGGCCTGAGCAGTCGTTTCTGATCTGGCCACAGCCAGCCGATCAGGCTCCACCGCTACCTGCATCGGCAAGACTGCGTGAAAGTCAGCAGCCCGGCGACGAAGGCGATGAATTTCACGGGCTGCGTGACTGGCGCGAGGGCGATCCTGTGCACCGCATTGCCTGGAAGGCCAGCCAGCGACACCAGGATTTACTCGCCCGGCAGTTTTCGCGACCACAACAAGATGAGATTGTGCTGAAGCTCAGCCAGGCGCCGGGCTTGAGTCGTGAGCAACAAATTTCAGTCGTTACGCGCTGGCTGTTGGATATCGATCGCGAAGGCGCACGCTACGGGCTCGATCTGGGCAGCATACAAATCGCACCCGACAGCGGCAGCAAGCACCGTTTACGCTGCCTCAACGCGCTGGCCGAGCTGCCGTGATATTCAGCCGCAAGCGCAAACAGAAGGCACAAGCCGCAAGCCCAGCCCAGGTGCCTTCAAAACATACCGTCACTATCACGGTCGCCGCCTTCCTGGTCGCAGCATCGCCACATTTACTGGCCATGCCGGTCTTGCTGGCCATAAGCGTCATCATGGTCGGCCTATGGCGTGTTGCCAGCGCCTGGCAAAACTGGCGCGCGCCGCACTGGAGCATTCGCATTGCGCTGACGTTCGCCGCGCTCGGTGCGGTTATCTTGACCTACGGCATGCTTTGGGGCCGCCGCGCCGCAACGGCAATGCTGTGCTTGATGATTGCAGCCAAGCTCATGGAAATGTTCCGAACGCGCGACGCGCGCCAGGTCGCCGCACTGGCATTTTTTCTGGTCGCCGCGCAGTTTTTGTTTAGTCAACAGTTGAATCTGCTGCAGTATCTGCTGATTACCTGCTGGCTGGCGACCACTGCGATGTATAAGGCACAGCGCGATGACGACCGGCCGCTAAGCGAAGCAGACAACGTTGGCCAGATCAGACCGCATATCCGACAAAACTGGCTGCGCGAATTGCGCGGCGGCCTGCTGCTCGCCGTACTGGCCATTCCATTCGCACTGGTCCTGTCGATATTATTTCCACGCCTCGCATCACCGCTCTGGGGAATGCCGGAAAACGGCCTCGACGGTCGCACCGGGCTTGCCGAAGAGATGTCACCAGGCAGTATTGCCAGCCTCTATATCGACGACAGTCCCGCCTTCCGCGTGCAGTTCGACGGCGAAAGGCCCAGTCAAGAGAATTTGTACTGGCGCGGTCCTGTGTTGTGGCGATTCGATGGAACCACCTGGCATCGCCTGTACTTCTCGAATCGGGCACCTGAACGTTCACCGTCTGACGACAACCCGCCATGGCGTTACCGCGTGCAACTCGAACCGAATGAGCGCAACTGGATGTTTACCCTGGACTACCCGGTTCGCTGGACCGAGGAAGCCGAGCTAACGGCCGATTTCCAACTGGTGCGCAAACGACCGGTCACGCGATTAATCAGCTACGACGTAATCAGTCAGCCCAATTTCATCGACTCACCGGAGCTTTTGCTGACACTGCGAGAGATTGCGCTTCGCTTGCCCGAGGATCAAAACCCGCGCACCGCGGCGCGTGCGGCCGAATTTCGACAGCAATACCCGGATGATCGTGAACTGATCAACGCCGTGCTGCGCTGGTTCAATGAAGATGAGTTTTTCTACAGCCTCGAAACCACTCCCTTGGGCAGACACGGTGCCGATGAGTTTTTGTTCGACCTGAAAAGCGGTTATTGCGAATACTATGCTTCGGCCTTTGCCATTCTGATGCGCGCAGCCGGTATCCCAGCACGCATCGTAACCGGCTACCAAGGCGGTTTCTGGCAGCAGTCCAGTGAATATCTGCTGGTGCGCCAGTCCGACGCACACGCCTGGGTCGAAGTGTGGCTCCCCGGAACCGGCTGGACGCGTGTCGATCCAACCGCCGCCGTATCGCCATCGCGCATCCTCGAAAACGCACGCAGTGCGTTGAACGAACCGCTGACCTGGCTCGATGCCGCCTGGATCAATCGACTGCGCAATGAATACGATCGACTGCAGCATTACTGGAATCAATGGGTAATTGATTTCAATGCAGATCGACAGCAACGGTTTCTTTCCCGTATCGGCCTGGATCAACTCAGCACGCCGATGATGGCCTTATTGATTGTGTTTCTGGCGATGCTTACGATTGCACCGATTGCCTTCCTGCTGCGCGGATTGGGCCAGGCACGACTGCGCCTATCCGAAGCAGAACGTCTCTGGCGACGAATAAGCGGTCGACTCAAACGACATCGACTGACACCGCAAATCGGCGAAACCGCACTTGAATTTGCTCAACGCTGCTCGTCAGAACTGAAAAATGGCGACGAATTAATTCAGGCCGCACAATTGTTTTATCGACTGCACTACGCCGCGCCCGATACCAATCAGGCAAATGTGCTGCAAAAACTGAAAGAATCCGCTAAAAACTGGGGTCCAATTATTGAACTCCAGAACTAAAGCGGTACTCTAAATCTAGCTAGAATTTGTCTGAAACTATGTTTCCAGTGAGGATCTCGCAATGACTCATCTACGACCTGCCCTATTTCGCACCATAATGCTGGCCGGACTGCTACTTCTGATGGCAGGTTGTACAACGATTCCCACACCGCTCGAAGGCGAGTTTAACGATTTCTATCCGGAACAGGCGATTGAACGTTCAGTCGGTGCGCAAGTACGCTGGGGTGGAACCGTCGTCCAGGCACAGCCACAGGCTGAACAAACCTGTGTTGAAGTACTCGCGCGTGAGCTCGACAGCCGCTACCGACCGGAAATTTCGGATCAATCGCATGGCCGATTCCTTGCCTGCCGTCCGATTTTTCTCGACCCTGAAATCTTTGTTAACGGGCGTGAAGTCACTGTCGTCGGACGGGTTGACGGCTTTGAAACGGGCAGCATCGGTGAATTCAATTACAACTATCCACGCGTCGATGCCGAAGCAATATACCTATGGCCGGAGCGCAGCGAGGAGTACTATTATCCCTACTACGCCAGCAATCTCTGGTGGGGCTGGCCTTACTCTCATCCGTTCTACTCACGCGGCTTTTATCGCTTCCACTACGGCGGCTTTTATCCATTCCACCACCCCTATCGGCACGTTCGTCGTGGTTCCGGCACAGTGCACAGTGCACCGGCACAATCGGGCACTACGCAACCGCAGAACTGAGTTTCAACCCAGTTCGAAGCGATCGCGATCGGGCAAAAACGGCAGTCGCTCGCGCAGCATCTGCAGTGCCTCTTGGTCCAGTTCGACTATTGCGCTGGACTGCTGAGCGCCAAGCTCGGCAAGGCAGTTACCGTTGCCGTCGAACGCAACCGAGCGACC
>JBCCHH010000271.1:0-3455 GCA_039028855.1 Pseudomonadota bacterium
AGCCCGGTGTCGGGCCCGACTGCGCGCTGGTACCGCCGCATCAATCGCCTGACTTCGGCGTTCACCATCACGGCTGATATAACGCTGCTGATCCTAGGCGGCAAGTTTAAGTTTGCCGAAAAATTGTCCGGGCGATTCGCCGATGCGCTGAGCCATCTGTACATCGCTTCGGCTACGCTCAAACGCTATGAAGACGACGGTCGCCCGGCCGAAGATCTGCCGCTGCTCAACTGGGCTTTAGCCGACAGCCTACATCGCGTTGAAACGTCATTGCATGGTGTGCTCGACAACTTCCCTTCACGTTCGATTGGTGTGCTGCTGCGACTGGCCTGCTTCCCGTTCGGTCGCCGCAATCGTCCGGTTGACGATCACACCACGCGCCAGGTGGCCAAACTGCTGATGAGCGACAACACCACCCGTAAGCGGCTGACGCACGATGTATTCCTGTCGTCGCACGACGACGGCGCCGGTACTGTGCTCAAGGCATTCGCCGCCGTGCTTGCTGCGAGCGAGGCCGAGCGTGCTGTAGTCAACGGCCTCAAGCGCCAGCCTTCGCCGGTGAATGTTGAAAAACTGTCGGCGGAAGCGGTCGAAGCCGGTATTCTGACGCCCGAGCAGGCCGATCTGCTAATCGAAGCCCAGCGCCTGTCGGCCGAAGTGATTGCGGTAGACGAGTTCACGCCCGACGAGCTGAGCACATTGCTCAGCCAGGATGAACCCGTGTCGGAGCCGCCAAAAGCCGTCAACGCTTGATGAGCTGACATTATTGACACGCAAGGCATCGGCTGGAGCAGATCCAGCCGATCTATGAATTCGCGTCTGATCGATCCGGTCACGCGCCCGTTGAATACTTGAAAACCTAAAGGAACCGTATGTCTACGCAACGTTTCAAACCTCGTCGTGCAGCCGTGCTTGGTGCTGGCGTGATGGGCGCGCAAATCGCTGCCCACCTTGCTTCGGCCGGCATTCCCGTGCGCCTGTTCGACCTGCCTGCCGACGGCAAAGACCGCCAGGCCGGCATCAAGGCCTCGATCAAACGGCTAACCAAGCTCAAGCCACCGCCGCTGGCCGACAAGGCGCTGACCGGCGCGCTGACGCCGGCCAACTTCGAAGATCATCTCGATCAACTGGCCGACTGCGATTTCATCATCGAAGCCATCGCTGAGCGCATGGATATCAAGAAATCGCTGTACGAAAAGCTTGTGCCGCATTTGTCGGACAATGCGATCTTCGCCAGCAATACCTCAGGCCTGTCGATCACGGAGCTGGCCGGCACCCTGCCCGAAGGCATTGCGAAGCGCTTCTGCGGCGTGCATTTTTTCAACCCGCCGCGCTACATGCATCTGGTCGAGCTGATTCCGCATGCCAGCACTGATGCCGCTGTGATGGATCAGCTCGAGGATTTCCTGACCCGCACGCTCGGCAAAGGCGTCGTGCGCACGCGCGATACCGTCAACTTCATCGCCAACCGCGTCGGCGTGTTCTCGATGATCTCGACCGTGTATCACGCCAATCGCTTGGGGCTTGGTTTCGACACCGTCGATGCGCTGACCGGCCCGGCCATCGGCCGACCGAAATCGGCCACCTTCCGCCTGGCCGACGTGGTTGGCCTCGACACCATGGCCAATGTGATCAAAACCATGCAGGACAAGCTACAGGACGACCCGTGGCATGCGTTTTATCAGGCACCACAGTGGATGAGCCAGTTGATTGAAGCCGGTGCGCTGGGTCAGAAATCCGGTGCCGGTGTGTTCCGCAAGGAAGGCAGAGCCATTCGTGTGCTCGATCCATCGACCGGTGAATACCGTGATACCGATTACAGCCTCGATGATGAAGTCAAGCAGGTGCTTGCAATCAAGAACCCGACTGAAAAGATCCAGCGTCTGGCCCAAACGGATGGTCACGACAATCGCCCGGAATTTGAGTTCCTGTGGTCAATCCACCGCGATCTGTTCCAGTACTGCGCATTCCACTTAAATGAGATTGCCGATAGCGCGCGTGAAATCGATCTGGCCATGCGCTGGGGTTATGGCTGGGATTACGGCCCGTTCGAGCTGTGGCAGGCGGCCGGCTGGAACGAAGTCAGCGCACTGATTGAGCGCGATATCGACGCCGGTACCGCCTTGACCGGTGCCGCCCTGCCCAGCTGGGTTTCCGAGGTCGATGCGGCGCATACCGCCAGCGGCTCGGTCAATGGCGACGGTCAATCGGTCGCGCGCTCCAGTCTGCCGGTGTATCAGCGCCAACTCATGCCACCGCGCCTGATTGGCGAAACCAGGCAAGACGGCACGACTGTAGCCGATCTGCCAGGCGCGCGCCTGTGGCATTTGCGCGATGACGTGTTGATCGTCAGCCATAAAACGCGCATGAGCGTCATCGACCAGAGCGTAGTTGAAGCTCTGAACGAGGCGCTTGAACGTGCCGAACGCGAATTCGCCGGCATCGTGATCTGGCAACCACAGGGCCCGTTCTCGGCCGGCGCCAATCTGAAGGCCGCGATGGAATGGGTCAGCAATGGCGACTATGATTCGGTCGCGAAACTGGTCAAAGATTTCCAGGCCGTCAACCTGCGCCTGCGCTACTCGAGCACACCGAGCGTATCGGCCGTGCGCGGTTTGGCATTGGGTGGCGGGCTTGAGCTGGCCATGCATACGAGTCGTATCGTTGCGCATCTGGAAAGCTACATGGGCCTGGTTGAAGCCGGTGTCGGTCTGCTGCCGGCCGGTGGCGGGCTCGGCACGTTGGCTTTCCGCACGCATGCACAAACCCAGGCCGGCGACAGCTACGCGCTGCTCGAAAAACGCTTCAAGCAGGTCGCGATGGCGCAGGTCTCGGGCAGCGCGATGGAAGCGCGCGCGATGGGCTATCTGACCGAAAGCGATGAGATTGTCATGCACGAGCATGAACTGCTGCACGCCGCGCACGGCATGATCGACGGCTTGAATGCCATCGGCTACCGTCCGCCATTGCCGGGCCAGGCCATTCCGGCCGGTGGCGATGTGGCGGCTGCCACGATGCGCATGCTGCTGGCCAACATGATCGAAGGCCGGTTTATCTCCGAGCACGACATGGAAATCGCCGGTCGCACGGCCGAAATCCTGTCCGGCGGGCTGGTCGATCGCGGCACGCCCGTGACCGAAGACTGGATTTATGCACTCGAGCGCAAGCACTTTGTCGAACTGGCGCATATGCAGCCGACCCAGGAGCGCATTGTGCATATGCTCAAGACAGGCAAGCCACTACGCAATTGATCGGAACTGGATGAGGAATTTAACTATGAAAGATGCATACATTGTTTCCGCCGTCCGCACTCCGGTCGGCAAGGCGTTCAAAGGCGGTTTTCGCAACACGCGGCCGGATGACCTGCTTGCGCATGCATTGCGCGAAGCGATGAATGAAGTACCGGATCTGGACCCGGCCCTGGTCGAGGACGTGATCGTCGGCTGTGCGATGCC
>JBCCHH010000272.1:0-3450 GCA_039028855.1 Pseudomonadota bacterium
ACCGCGTAGAAGCCCTCGGCCTCTGCGCGCGTCAGGTGTTTCATCTGTGCGGCAACGATTTTCAGACCGGCATTTTCAAAGCGGGTGTAGATCTGGCCAATCACATTCTTGGCGACGGCATCCGGTTTGATGATAGATAGTGTACGTTGCATGTTTACTCCAATATACGTTGGTTTCAAAAAGCTTGCGTAAGTAATTGACTTCAAAGCGGTTCAGTACAAATGATTTTCGAGAGCCCCAGTGTTTGACTGTTGTAAACAATCAAGACTCACGACTTGAACCGCCCGATCAAATTCTGAATGCCGCGCATTCTAAAGGGTTTTCAGCCTGTTGGGTTTCATCAAGCCGATTTTGATCGCAACGCTAAAGCATAAAAGCGGGCATACTTTCGCCCGACTGTACCCAGCTACATCCAGGCTTAGCGCTCGATCCCTAAATCCAGTATTTGTAGGCCAATACTATCGATGAAGCAAGCGTTACCCAGACAGACCGATATTGTCGTGATCGGCGGCGGCATGGCCGGACTTTCGGCCGCGAGCCGACTGCATCAGTGCGGAGTTGAGGTTCGCCTGATTGAAGCACAGGCCCGTGTGGGCGGGCGTGTCTATAGCGAAAAGGACGATCACGGTCAGCCGATTGAGCTCGGTGCACAGGCGTTTAATCGCGATATGAGAATCTTGGCCCGGGCCGCGCGAACGCATGGTCTACAGCGGGCGCCGCTGCATCATCAGGGCAAGGTCGTTTTTGACGGCATCGAACAAGCACAAGCTAAAACCGCGATTGAACGACTTGAAGCGCTGCTGGATGGCAATGATCCTGAGTTCAATGCGCTGGCGGGCAATCCGGACAGCAGCCTGGCCGATGCAGTTGACCTGCTGTCACCCGACGATCAGAGCCGGCAGATGATGGATTCCTATGTGCAGGAGCTTTGGGGCCGGCCGATGGACCGGCTACAGCTTGCCCACGCCGTCGAGATTTCCAAACGCTTCGACTCCAGTCGCGATGACTGGGAATTCCAGCTCGTCGAAGGCTTCGGCGCACTGGCCGAGCGCATGGCCGCAACGCTCGGTGATCGCTTGGTTCTCGGTGCACCAGTGACTCGAATCGAAGCGCAGCCTGAAGAAGTTACCGTTACAAGCCTGTGTGGAAGTATTCGGACAAAAGCTGCAATTATTGCCGTGCCGCCGACGGTGGCCAGGCATTTCATGCCCGATCAGCATTGGTCGCAAAATGCTCTATCGACCTTCGAGGCCGGCGATCTTATCAAGGTGGTCGTTCAATATGACGAGACGTTCTGGCGCCGCAAGGGGTATTCGGGCGAGAGCATCAGCGTGAAACGGCCGGGTTTTGCCACGGCCGACGGCACGCTGGCCGATGGCGGCAGGCCAACGTTGCTGGTATTTATCGGTGGCGTACAGGCACGAGCAATAAGTGCCTTGTCGAGCGAGCAGCGCCGGCTCAGAATTCGCTCAATACTCATAACGCTGTTCGGTGAAGCGGCCGGCAATCCAACCGGCTGGTACGAACGCAACTGGATCGACGAGCCTTGGGTCGGCGGGGCCTACACTGCGCATGTATCTCCCGGCACCATGCTCGAACCCGATGCGGTGCTGCGCCGTTTTGAAAGCGGCATCACCTTTGCCTGTGCCGAGATTGCCGCGCGCTTTCCGGGCTATGTCGAAGGCGCGATGCAGGAGGGCTGGCAGGCCGCCGAGCGCGTACTCAGCGGTCTGAACCATGCCGTCGAAGCTAAACCGTCCGAACAACGGCTATGGTCACGATTCAAGCGGGCGCTGGGCGCTTGATTGGGTTGATCAACCGGTAATCGGCATCAAGGTCAGTTCGACGCGACGATTCTGCGCGCGTCCAGACTCGATTTCATTACTCGCGATTGGGTATTGCTCACCGTAGCCATAGGTTGCAATGCGCACAGGTTGCACGCGCTGTGCGATCAGGTACTGGCCGACCGCATCGGCGCGCTGGCGCGAAAGATCGAGATTGTAGCTGTCGCTACCGAGTGCGTCGGTGTGGCCGTCAACCACCAGCACGGTCTGTTCGAATTCAATCGCAACGAGCGCGACCGAGTTCAGCACTTCGAAGAACTCGGGACGCAGTGCCGCGCTGTCGAAATCGAAGGTGACATTGCCCGGCATGTTCAGGATGATCTCATCGCCTCTGCGGGTCACGCTCACGCCCGTGCCGCGCAATTGTTCTCGCAGCACAGCTTCTTGGCGATCCATATAATTGCCCACTGCAGCGCCCGACAATGCACCGATGCCTGCCCCGATCGCGGCACGTTCGAGTCGATCGCCACCGCTGATTGCACCAATCACGGCACCGATACCCGCGCCGATCGCGGCGCCCTGCCCCGTTCGCGTAGTACGCTGTTCGCCGGTCCATGGATCGGTAGTTGCACAGGCCGATAAAAAGGCCGCGACCAACAGCGCGATCAAAACCTTAGAAGTGAAAGCAGAATTGAGCTTGAATGTATTCATCAGTACAGCCTCATGGATTGAAATTCGCCGACAGCCTAGGACCGTTTGCGTAAACGGAGGCTGAATCACACCGCGAATACTACCTGCCAATTTAGCGTATGGGCTGCGCTTGATCAGTTTTTTTGCCGTGCTGCTCTCATCAGTTTCAGGCCCAAGCCGCTGAACTGCCTTCGATCGCCGGGATTTTCACACAATCGAGTCGCAATGGTCTATAATTAAAACATGTGTTTGAAACTGTTGTTTGTTTTACGATCGAACCCAACTGCCGCTGGCAGTCTATGCCCGCGGCATGCGTACGCAACAAGCACAGACTTCATCCGAACCATTGCCGCGTCCACGCCAGCGGATTTATCACGATGACCGATTCGACCAGCCTGCGCATTCTCGATACGGCGGAACGGCTGTTTGCCGACCAGGGCTTTCATGCCACCACGTTGCGCCAGATCACGCGTGAAGCAGGCGTAAATCTGGCCGCGGTGAATTACCATCTCGGCTCAAAAGATGCGCTGATTCTGGCCGTATTCCGCCGCCGTATGGACACGCTGAGCAGTGAGCGGCTGACCCTGCTCAAGCAGGCGTTGAGCGAATCCGATCCACCGCAGCTTGAGCGCGTACTCGAAGCCTTCATTCATCCGGCGCTGCGCATGAGTGCACGCTCGTCCGGTGACGGTGGTCGCTTCATGCGCTTGCTGATGCGCGCCTGGGCCGAGAACGCAACCCAGTTGCATGGCGTAATCAGTCGCCAGTATTCGCACGTCATGCGCACCTTCGCCGATGCCGTGCGTCGTTCGCTCAAAACTGTGCCGTCCGACTTGCGTCAACAGCTCGATTTTCTGATCGGCGCGCTGACCTATGCCATGGCCGAGACCGATGACGATTCAATGCAGCAAACCGCCGCATCGCTGGTTGGCTTCGCCTGCGCAGGCTTGCGCCAGTCTGCATCTATTGCCGCCGC
>JBCCHH010000273.1:0-3422 GCA_039028855.1 Pseudomonadota bacterium
CGTCGATGCTCAACGATAGTGCACAACAAGCACTTGAACTCGAACTCAACATCGACGTTAAACGATCTTCATGCGGCGCTTCCGGGTCGACGCAAAAGCTGAACACATGCACCGGCGCTGCGGCCAGCACCGCATTCAGTTCGAGCTGCGCCTGCTGCAGCCGTCCGCTGCTCGAAGCCGCGGCAATCGACCGCTGAATTTTGCCCGGGATCAGCGGCTCATGTCGTGCCGCCGGAGGCCATGTATCACGATCCATACTGGTCATCCAGATTGCGTCGAAATCCGAACCGAGCGCCTCTTTTAAGCCCAGCACTTCAACCGGAACGCCGAAATTGCGCTCACGAAAAATCGTTCGGCTGGCGCGCTCGGCAAGCAGTCTGAGCGCCTGTGGCCGTCGAATCGGTTGTTCGATCACCGCATCGAGTGCGCTGAACTGCTCGAGCAAACGTTGCCAGCGCGCCAGTAGCTGGTGCTCCTGGCTGTTCAACGTTCGGCCGCGACCGAAGCCGAGCGCGCTCAGTTCATTCTGAAACTGTGCCGTCCAGGCCGAAGGACGCGCGCGATCTGCGGTGGTATCACGCGCTTCACGCCAGCGTTTTAGCGTCCGTTGAAAGCACGGAGCATGGGCCACGCCGTCCCGATTCAGTTCAAACAGGGTCAGCTCATAGGGCGCAATCCGGGCCAGCGTGGTGACGATTTCGGCGCGCGCCAGCGATTCTTCAGGCCAGCCGTGAACAAACGGCGAGCGCAGCCAGCGCCTGATCTGAGGCTGGCTCAGGCGATTCGGATTCAGGTTCAAGAACGCCAGCGCATCGGCCGTTAGCGGCCACCGGCTGAGCGGTTTACCGAGCGAGATATGCCACGGTTCGACGCGATCGGAATGCAGTACAAAGCCATCAGGATCAAACACGCGTCGCAGCGCATTCTCGGCCTGTTCAACCCGGCCTTCGAGATCCGGCACGATGATGGCAATGTGCTGATGTCGATCCTGCTCGAGCAGGCCGCGCGCCCAGTTGGCGGCCGCCAGCAACTCATTTTTTGCGCGGCCGGCCGCATAGGTCTGGACGGCTGTTACCGCTCTGTCCGATGGCTGATTCATGCGCACAACGGCTGATCCGGCCTGTTCGCAGGCATCGATAATGCGCTGCTGTTGCGGCGTCGGCGACAGCACGAAACCGGCGAGTTCGAGTCTTTGCGGTGGCCGAACCTTACCCTGCTGAATCAAGCCTGGCAATTCCTCTAACCATGTGTGCAGATCGACCCAGCCCCTTTTCCTGCATACGGCCTGATACTCATTGGCCCAGGCCTGAAAGCGCAGGTTGTCGCCATTCATGAGCAGCGGCGGCCACTGCCTCGGTGCAGCGAGCTGATATTCATGCAGCAAGCGCCACGCACGTTCAGCCAGATCGGCCACGCGCGGCTCACCGATGAAAATATCGGTATCGATCACCGACTTCCAGACCTCATAGGCTTGATCGCCGGAAATGGGCGTGCGCGGGTCATCGGCATCGAGAAAATAGTCTTCAAGCAACTGATTCAGCCAAACCGAAAACGCCAGCACCGGCTCCGCCCGCCAGGCGCTTTGGCCAGCGGTCGTGTGTTGTAGCGCCTGCTCATGGGCGAGTGCACGCGCCAGGCGAGTGGTCGGCGTAAGCGTGATTTTTTGAGGCTCTTGCATCGAACGATTATGACTGGCGCCACTCTCAGAAGTCGAGAACGAATGCAGCTACAGCGCGGACAATAGCCAGCCTGCAAGCCAAAGCACGGCCAGTGTATATATTGCGGCAACTATGTCATCCACCATAATCCCCAGCCCGTCGGTCAGGCGTCGGTCGAGCCAGTTGATCGGTACTGGTTTGACGATATCGAACAAACGGAACAGCACAAACGCAGCCAGCCACCAGCGCCAGTCAAACGGCATGAACGCCAGTACCAGCCAGATCGCGACCATTTCGTCCCAGACGATGCCGCCGTGGTCATGCACGCCCAGCGCTTTGGACGCTGCGCTACAGATCCAGATGCCGAGCACGAACATCAGCAGGATCAAGAGCAGCGCCGGCATCATCGGCAGGCCGACAAACGGAAGCCATAACAGCATGCCAAGCAGCGTGCCGACCGTGCCGGGTGCTTTGCGGCTTAAACCTGCGCCAAGACCAAACGCGAGAAAGCCGGTCGGCGATGCGAGTGCGGTCGAAATGCTTTTTTTGTATACATCCTGCGGAGTGTTCATGGCCTGGATCTTGACCGATCAGAGTTGGATGTTGTCGCTGGCGTCAACGCGCTTTTGCATCAGCATGAATGGAATGCCGATCGGCCCAATCAAGCCAGCGAGTAGCAGCGTAGGGGTGATGGTCTGGCCAATCGAGGTCAGCGATGAAATTGCCATGTTCCCTGCGTGCCCGGTTGATTCATATTGCATTCTTCATCATAACCAAAGCAGGGGACTTGTTAAGCAAGGCGTGCGCGGCTACAGTGCGAGGCGAAACCACCGCGCAAGATCGCCATGACCCAATTCAAGCTGCTCGGCAATCGTCGCTTTGGGCCGTTTTTTGCGGTGCAGGCGCTGGGTGCATTGAACGACAATATTTTCCGCAATGCCTTAGCGACCCTGATCGTATTCGGCATCGGCCTCGAAGCCGGGCTGGATGTCGACGGTCTGGTCAATCTGGCGGCGCTGTTATTTATTCTGCCGTTCTTCCTGTTTTCGGCCATTTTCGGGCAACTGGCCGATCGGTTTGAAAAGTCGCGCATGATTCGCTGGGTCAAGTGGTTTGAGCTCATCATTTGCCTGTTTGCCGGGGTGGCGCTGTATTTGGGTAATCTGTGGCTGCTCATGTCGATCGTGTTTCTGCTCGGTTTCCAGTCGACGCTGTTCGGACCGATCAAGTATTCGATTTTGCCGCAGCTATTGGATAAGGACGAGCTAACCGGCGGTAACGGACTGGTCGCTTCAGGCACCTACATCGCCATTCTGGCCGGCACGATTCTGGGCCCGATTGTGGCCGGTCTGGAGCTCGGCTGGCCTTGGGCCGTTTTAGTGGCGACCGTGTTAATTGCGTTTTTGGGTCTGGTAGCGGCTTATCGCGTTCCGGTGGTGCCGATTGGCGATCCGGGCCTGAAGCTGAAGCTGAATCCGGTCACGGCGTCCTGGGCCAATCTCAAGATTCTTGGTCAGAATCGAACCCTGCTCAATGGCGTGCTTGGCATTTCCTGGTTCTGGTTCTACGGCACGATTTTTCTGGTGCAGATTCCGGCTTATACCCAGGGTGTGCTCGGCGCTAACGAGAACGTACTGGCCGGTTTGCTGGCGCTGTTTATCGTCGGTATTTCAACCGGCGCGCTGCTGTGCGAAAAACTTTCGGGCGGCGCGATTGAGATCGGCCTGGTGCCGATCGGCGCGGCCGGCATGACATTGTTCGGGC
>JBCCHH010000274.1:0-3413 GCA_039028855.1 Pseudomonadota bacterium
GACGCCGATGATTATGAACGTCTGAATTTGATGGCCGATGTGCTCAGCCTGGATCTTTCAGTATCGATTGATCGCAGTCAGTCACCGCCAGTGGTACGCGTGCGATCGCAACGGCCGGCGCGAGATCCGGTTATCCAATTGCTGGTCGATGCGCGCTGGTCCAGTGGTCGCATTCTTCGCGGCTACACGCTTTTTCTTGACCCACCAACAATCACGGCAGCGCCGCCTGCGCGTAGCGTAAGCGAACCGGCTTCGGCCCAGCAACCGTCTGTAGTATCAAGGCCAGCACGGCAAACGGCTTCTGATCCGGCGCCTCAGTCTGGCATCGCAGCGGCAGCGCCGTTGCCCGTCATGAGTGGTGATCGCTATTCTGTACAGCCTGGAGATACCTTGTGGTCAGTGGCGCAAAACGTGCGCCCGAATGCACAGCTTTCGATGAGTCAGACCATGCTTGCGATTGTTGAGATGAATCCGTCTGCGTTTCGCGATGGCAGCATACATCAGATGTACAGTGGCGCGCAGTTGGAGCTGCCGGATCGAGAACAGATCGATCGTATCGACCAGCAGATGGCCGAACAGATTGTGGCGCAGCAAAACCGGGCCTTTAATCAGCGTATGAACGCGTCAGTGCCTGTGATTGCAGAAGATAATCCGCCGGTAGCCGAGCCGTTAATTGAGCCCGAATTGGCGGTAGAACAAACGCCGGATCAGTCGGCATCCCCCACACAGGAGTCACAGACGGCCACGGCCGAAGGTGATACTTCAATTGACGTATCGTCAGCTGAAGAATTCCGTCTCGAGCTGGTGCCGCCCGCTGAAAACGATGAAGGCCTCGGCCTAAGCGCGGAAGAGCGTGAGGCCAATCGTCTGCGTCAGCAATTAGCGCGTGAGGAAGAAGAACGGTTCACCGCGCAGCTTGAAGCCGAACAGTTGCAGGAACGCGTGGCTCAACTTGAAACGATGATTAACGATAACCCATCGGGCATCGGCATCCGCGATTTCAATCTGGCCCAGCTTGAACAGACCTTGCGTGCGGCCCGCCGGGCCGCATCTGAACAGGCCGATCCGGCATTGCGAGCTGAGATAACAGGGCAGGTGGACGAGTATCTGCAACAGTTTGCTGCGGTTTCGGCAGACGGTCCAGGCACACAATCTATGGCCGATGAGACAGGTAGTCAGGCCGACTCAACGCCGGTGGTAACGCAAATCGGAGAGTCACGCTGGGGTCTTTCGGGTTGGTTCGGCAACTTGTGGATATTATTTATCATCGGCATGATTGCACTATTGATGGTGTTGTTGGCCCTATGGTTTTGGCGAAAGCGGGTACATGATGCGCAAGCCGGTGAGACGATGGTTACTGCAGCAAAACCAAAACCAAAACCAAAACCAGTTCAGTCATTTGATCGCGCAGAGCCGGTAAGCCCACAGGTGCAATATCAGCCCGACGATCTGGATGCTCAGTTGGAATTACTGCGATTGCTGGCCGAGCGTGAAGATATTTCGCGATTCTCGACCGCGCTCGAATACATGTATAACCAGGTTGAGCATGACGATCAGTATGAGTGGCAGCAAGCGCTCGTTCTAGCCAAGCGGGTCGTGCCTGATCATCCACTTGTAGCTGGCGGCTCGGATTGGGATCCGGAGTCTGACGATACGAATAATGTTGATCTTATCGCCAAGCCTGAGATCGAAAACGAAAAATTCGATTCACTAGTCAACGACTTGCAGGGCTTAAGCGGGCTGCTGACTGAAGAGGAGTTGAATGAGATCGAAGTATCCGAAGCCTATAAGCAGTCGTCCGGTACTCTCGATACGCCATTGCTGCATGAAGATGATCGCGAAGGCACCTGGCAGCCCAGCGATGACGTTTTACCGCTTGAGTTGCAGGACGACTCAGTCGAGGCGAATGAATTTGAAGCCAGGCGCATCGCAGAAAACGAAGGCGACAGTGCAGATGAGGAGCCCTTGTCGATCTACTGGCCTGAAGCCAACGAAGGCGATGCGATGGCCGTAGCCTCATCAGAGGTTGACGAAGCGACAGAGGCCTCCGTTGACGACAACAGCCTTCAGAACGAGCAAGACGATATCTTCAGCACCGGCGATGATGACGTTGAAGTCAAACTTGATCTGGCGCGTGCATATCTTTCCTGGAACAGTACTGATTCGGCGCGCGCCTTGCTTGAAGAGATCGCGCAGCAAGGCAATGATCAGCAGCGCAAACAGGCAAAGCAACTGCTGGATGACATCGAGTAAGCAATCGTTGCTGCGCATTGCGCTGGGCGTCGAATACGACGGTAGCCGTTTCAAGGGTTTTCAGCGGCAGCGCCAGAAGCCGACTGTGCAGGAAGTGCTCGAAGAGGCGCTGCTGAACGTTGCGCATCATCCTGTGCGTATTCACTGCGCCGGTCGTACCGATACCGGCGTACACGCGATTTGCCAGGTTAGCCATTTTGAAACCAGCGCCGAGCGCAATGAGCGTGCCTGGGTGTTGGGCTGTAACACCAATCTGCCCGATGGCGTCAGCGTGCGCTGGGCGCGGGTTGTCGATAATGATTTCCATGCGCGCTTCAGCGCCCGCGCGCGACGCTATCGGTACCGGATTCTGAATCGCTGGATTCGCCCCGGACTGCTGGCCGGACGCGTCGCCTGGGAGCGGCGCAGGCTTGATGCCGAAGCCATGCACGAAGCGGCACAACACCTGATCGGCGAACATGATTTTTCCAGCTTCCGCGCACTCGGCTGTCAGGCCGGTCATGCCCATCGCTTTGTGCGCTCGATCGATGTCTGGCGCGAAGCTGACGAAGTACTGCTCGACATTACGGCCAACGCCTTTCTTTATCATATGGTGCGTAATATCGCCGGCACGCTGATTGAAGTCGGCTGTGGCGATCGTCCGCCCGCATGGCTTGCTGAGGTGTTATCGGCCAAAGATCGGACGGTTGCCGGTGTCACCGCACCGCCCGAAGGCCTGTATTTTACCGGCGTGGAGTACCCGGACTATCCGGAGTTGCCGGTATTTGAAGCGGTTGAGTTTCCGCGCGGCTGGAATTTAAGCTGAATTAGACTCATTGACTGCCTGTCTGAAGTCATTTCAAGAATTGGATTTGAGGTTTTGCCATGAATAGCGCGCGCGTTAAAATCTGCGGCATCACCCGCGCTGAAGACGCACAGGCTGCGGCTCGAGCGGGCGCTGCGGCCATCGGACTGGTATTTGCCGAGCGCAGCAGGCGGCAGGTTTCGATTGAGCAGGCGCTACACATTTGCCGGGGTTTGCCGCCGTGGCTGGGCGTGGTCGGTTTATTCATGGACCATAAGGCAGACTTCGTCAAACAGGCTATTGAGCAACTACCGCTGAACTGGCTGCAGTTCCATGGCTCGGAGCCCGAAGAGTATTGCCAGTCATTTCGGCGGCC
>JBCCHH010000275.1:0-3410 GCA_039028855.1 Pseudomonadota bacterium
TAGTGACCATAGTCTGCCGGCCACCAGTCCTTGCTGTCGGTCATCAAATCGGCCAGGTCTTTTTTGACCGCCGGTAGATCGACTTTGTTGAATTCTTCGGCGTAGTTAAAATCTGCACCCATCGGATCGGCTTTGGCCGGATGCTGATGCAAGATGCTTAAATTCAACTGATTCGGCCACCAGTCCACGGTGCCGGTTCCGCCCGCTTTCTGCAGCGTACGGCTGCCGTGCATGACGGGACATCCTCCGTTTCCTTCGACTTTCGTATCCATATTTGCTCTCCAGTTCTGATCAGATTGAGTACGGGCTGAGGCGTCAGCTCAGCGCCCGAAATTCAGACAAGCCGGCATGGTTTTTAGACACCATCACACGTTTTGGACGGCTAGCATACCAAGCCCAATCTATTATTAAAAGTTGCATTTTTTCATAAACGTGATAATTTATTCCTATGCTAAATATCACGCTTCGCCAGATCCGTTATTTCGATGCACTGGCGAAACACGGACACTTCGGGCGCGCAGCCAATGCCTGTTCGATCTCGCAGCCGGCGCTGTCGGTGCAAATCAGAGAACTTGAAGAAGCCCTGGGCGCTATCCTGTTCGAACGCGGCGCACGTCAGGTGCGCTTGACCATCGTCGGCGAAGGCCTGGTTTCGCGTGTGCGGGATATTCTGAGTACCGTTGACGAACTCGGTAATCTAGCCCGTGCGATTGGCGGCAAAACCTTCGCCAGACTGCGCATTGGCATTATCCCGACCATCGCACCGTACCTGCTGCCGACCTTGATTCAAAAGCTGACAACAATCAACCCGACGCTCGATCTGCATGTGCGCGAAACGTTGACCTCGAAACTGCTGCGTGAATTAACCGATGGCCGGTTGGATGCGGCCATTCTGGCGCTGCCGATCTCAGAACCTGCGTTTACCGAAGTGGCCTTGTTCGATGAAGATTTCGTACTAGTACGACCGGCAGCAGACGCCGATCAACCCGTACCCGACCGCGAACAACTGAACCAGATGCGTTTGCTGCTGCTCGAGGAAGGTCATTGTTTTCGCGACCAGGCGCTGTCGTTTTGCAAGTTACCGCACGAAGGGTTGGACGGCAGTTCGCTGACGACGCTGGTGCAGATGGTCGCCTCGGGCCTGGGCGTAACGCTGATTCCGGAAATGGCGGTCGATGTCGAAACGCGGCTCGCATCTGTTTCCGTTGCGCGCTTCGAAAATCCCATGGCCGCCCGCACCATCGGTATGATCTGGCGTAAGACCAATCCGCTGGCTGAGCAGCTGATGCAGATCGCCGAGGTCGTCAAACAATCTGCGGAAACCCTTCGGGAGCCCCACGAATCATGAATCGAGAACGTTTGAACATCCGTGCCGCTGAAGCGGGCGATGAAGCGCAAATCCTGGAACTGATTCTCGGCCTGGCTGAATATGAGCAGCTCGCGGACGAAGTCAAAGCCACCCCGGCGCAAATAGCCGAGTCGCTGTTTGGCGAACATCCATCGGCCGAAGCGCTGCTCGCGGAGTGGGATGGCGAAGCGGTTGGTTTTGCGCTGTTTTTCCAGAATTTTTCGACCTTTCTCGGCCGGCCGGGGTTATATCTGGAAGATCTCTACGTACGCGAAGCCGCACGCGGCCGCGGCATCGGCAAAGCACTGCTGCTGCACCTGGCCAGACTCGCTCATGAACGGGGTTGCGGTCGCATGGAGTGGGCCGTTCTGAACTGGAACCAGCCGGCGATCGACTTTTATCGCAGCATGGGCGCCCAGCCGATGAATGAATGGACCGTCTATCGGCTGGATCAGGACGCGCTGGCCGCATTGAAACAGGACTGATCTATCCGACGCCAGCTTTACGACGGCAAAAATAACGCCTGAAAATCATTCAGATAGCGCGCGCCGCGTTCAGTACGGTAGATGGTCTGCCGATTAATTTCAATCAGGCCTTTTTGTTCAGCCTCATCGAGCGCCGGAGTGAGCGCATCTGCAGCCAAACCCGTGCGTTCGGAAAATTCCTGTAGCGGGATGGGTTCGGCCAGACGGCTGCGGTTGAGCATGTATTCAAGCGGCAGGTCGATTTCAGGAATGGCTTTTTGTTCAGCAATGAAGCGTTGATCGGCTGCCGCGTTAAGCCAGGATTTGGGTACTTTCTTGCGGCGGGTGCGCAATATGACCTGCTCGGCCGGCAGTGTGATCTTGCCCGACGCGCCGGCGCCGATGCCGATGTAGTCGCCGAAGCGCCAGTAATTCAGATTGTGCTGACAGACCCGACCCGGTTTGGCCCACGCCGAAATTTCGTACGATTCAAAACCGGCCGCAGTCAACCGTTCTGCGGTTCGATCCTGTATCTCCCAAACGGTATCCTCATCCGGCAATTCAGGTGGATGTGCCGCGAACACGGTGTTCGGTTCAATCGTGAGCTGGTAATGCGAAAGATGCGGCGGGTCGAACGCCAGCGCTTGCTCTACATCCTGCATCGCCTGTTCGACCGTCTGACCGGGCAATGCCCACATCAGATCGAGATTGAAATTATCGAAGCCGGCGTGCTTGACAGCATCAATGGCAATCCTGGCTTGCTTGCCGTCATGTACTCGACCGAGCGCTTGCAGATGTTGATTATGGAAACTCTGTATCCCTAAGCTGATGCGATTAACGCCGGCTGCGCGATAGGCTTCGAAGCGATCGTGTTCGACCGTGCCCGGATTGGCTTCGAGCGTGATTTCGGCATGCGGCGCCAGCGCTACGCGCGCGGATACGCCATTCAAAATACGCTCGATGGCCTCGGCTGAAAACAGGCTCGGCGTGCCGCCGCCGAAAAACACGGTATGTACGGTACGACCCCAAATGCGCGGCAGTTCCAGTTCCAGATCGGCCAGCAGCGCATCAGCATAGGCTTGTTCCGGCAACACTTCGGGCAGCGCGTGCGAATTGAAGTCACAATACGGACATTTGGCCACGCACCACGGTAAATGGACATACAGCGACAGCGGCGGCAGACTGAGCATGCGGGCTAGTCGACGCGCAGCATCGCCAACAGTTGCTGCAACGCGCGGCCACGATGGCTGACCCGGTTCTTCTGCTCGGCCGGCAGCTCGGCCGCCGTATTGCCCAGCACCGGATCGTAAAAAATAGGATCGTAACCGAACCCGCCATCACCGGATCGCTGTTCAAGAATTCGCCCCGGCCAGCGGCCGGTTGCAATCAGCGGCGCCGGATCGTCGGCGCTTTGCAGATAGACCAGGCAGCAGTAAAAACTGGCGCTGCGTTGATTGTCTGGCATGCCGTCCAATTCGTGCAATAACTTGTCGATATTGTCATCGGCATTAGACGGCTCGCCGGCAAAGCGGGCTGAGTAAATTCCGGGCCGACCGTCGAGCGCATCAACCACCAAACCCGAATCATCGCCGAGCGCA
>JBCCHH010000276.1:0-3392 GCA_039028855.1 Pseudomonadota bacterium
CGCGACATCTGGCCCGAATCAAACAACGTCGTCAATCGACCGCTGCGTTCAAACGGCTCGCGTGAAACAACCGGGTAGTACAGCAGGTGCTGACTGATGATCTCACCCAGAATCGGGTGCTGCGGCAATTCATGGCTGATCATTTCACGATAGGCCAGATCATTCACGCGCCGCACGCCGTGCGCAACAACGACCTGTTCGAAGCGCTCATAGGTTTCCGGGTCTTTGATGATCGAAAGATACGGCGCCAGGCCCGTTCCGGTCGCCATCAGATACAGCCGGGGACCGGGATGCAGATCCGAAATCAACAGGCTGCCGGTCGGCTTTTTCGACAACAGCACTTCATCGCCCACTTGCAGATGCTGCAGGCGCGAAGTCAGCGGGCCGTCCTGGACTTTGATCGAGAAGAATTCAAGCTCTTCTTCCCACGATGCGCTGGCAATCGAATAGGCACGCATCAGCGGTTTGCCATCGACTATCAAACCCACCATGATGAACTGGCCGCTAGCGAAGCGCAGACCTGCATCACGCGTCGTTCTAAAGCTAAATAAGGTGTCGTTCCAGTGATGCACGCTCAACACGCGCGCGTGGCGGTATTTATCTGAAACTGCAGGCGAAGCATCGACAATCAGCATTTTCCGGCTTCCGTTTGAATCGACGGGTTGATCACAGAGTCCGATTCTAAGCGGCTGTGCACGAATAATTTTTGACCCAGATCAGATTTCGATATATTGCCGACGATGATCGTGCGTGCCGATATAAAACAGGCCATGCTCATGACCATAGTCGGTCGGATCAAGCCGTTCGGCACTGTCGGCCGATTCGTTCAGACGAATCAGTCGCTCGTAGTCTTCGATGGTTAATTTACGTCGGGTATGCAGATGTTCGGCAGGATCGATCGCCTTCATCCACTGTGCCGCCGATTCGGCCACGCTGGCGATGCAGTAGGTTGCGCCGCAGCCGCTGCCGTAGGAAAACAGGCTGATGTCCTGACCGAGCAGCGCATCGGCTTGCTGCCGCAGCAAATCGATCAGAGACAAAAACAGCGAACCCGTATAAATATTGCCAATCTTGGCATTAAGCGAAAGCCACGGCTGCACACGCTGTGCATACTCATGATTAAGCGCTTGCCAGCGCGACTCGTCATCTTGATTGACCGCGCTTCCACTCAGCATTTCAAAATAGCGCTGATGCGCCTTGAATGCCATGCGCACAAACGGTACGTGATATAGACATGCGGCCAGGGCATCGTCAGAGTGTTCGTCGAGCCTGGCATCCTGATAGGCGCCGACCAGCGCATCAAGATAGCACTCAATCGAATAATGGCCATCGGCGAAGGCATATTTGGAATACAGCGGTCGCCAAAAATCCATCACCTGACGGGTATAGTCGCCGATACGCTGCGAGTCGAAGCTCAGTAAACGCGGCTGCTCGGAAACCACCATGGCAACGGCACCCGCACCCTGTGTTGGCTCGCCCGGCGTATTTAAACCATAACTCGCAATATCGGACGCAATGACCAGCGCCTTGCGACCGCGCGCCCGGCCACAACCGATCCAGTCCATCGACGCAGTCAGACCGGCCATCGCACCATAACAGGCGTGTTTGGTTTCGAAGGTTCTGCAGTTCTGGTTCAAGCCGAGCAGTTCGTGCGCGTACACGGCCACCGGTTTGCTGTGATCAATACCGGTTTCAGTGCCAACAATCAGCGTACCGATCTCGGCCGGATCAACGTCAAAATTTTTGAGTGCGCTGCGGGCCGCGTCCACGGCCATGGTAACCGGGTCTTCACACGGCGAAGCAATCGCCATACTGGTTTGACCGAGGCCGATGCGGTATTTTGCCGGATCAACGCCGCGCGCCACCGCCAGATCGTCCAACTGCAAATACGAATCGGGGCCGGCAAACGCCAGCGCATCGATACCTGCGTCAATAAAACTCATGATTTGTGCCTATTGCAGCGTAATGATCATGCTGGATCATACCGCGCTTTCAGCGACTGTCAGGCACTGAATTGGCGACTAAGCAGGACGGTCAACCAACAAAAAGCCACAGACATAACAGGCATTGAGAAACTCTGCAACATCGTTGCGCGTAGCTTCGCTCTGAGCCTGCAACTCATCGACCGTCATCGGTTGACGAATGAGCGCACGTGCCTGACGTGAATAGGCCGTATCCGACAACGCCTGATGCGGAATTTGCGGCAGCATAAAAGTAACTTCGCCGGCCAAATCAGGATGTAACGCTCCAGCCGATAAAGCCAGACCGGCGCGCCACTTCAAATTCGTCAAATTTTGCTGCTCAAGCCCGTTGGCATGTTCAACCAGCGCACTGCTGGAAAGCACTTTCGCTTCGTCGCGACTAAAATTTCTGCGTAAAAGGCGGGCCAATTCACGATCCGAAGCACTGGTAAACCATGTGCCGGCGCCGCTGTCGATAATCAATTCCGGCAAATAGTCACCGCCGATGAGTACGGGCTGCTCCCAGTGATGACGGCGCAAGTGCTCAGCCAGGGGCAACTCCTGCTCGTTATCGGCAAAGGCCATGGTGATCCACTGGCTTTCGTTCGGACCGCGCTCTGAGGTCAAGCTTAGGTCAGCTAGCAAACTGATTAGCTGCTGTGAGCGAATCGGTTTGTGCAACACAAAACGGGCCGGAAAATCACGCCTTCGAGAAAGTGCCACTACAGTCTGATACTGCTGGCTGACCTCAGGCCAAAGCGCAGCACCATCGGGCTGATCTACGTCAACGAGCACGATATCGCCGAATGAGTCAGGATTATCTATCCGAGGCAGTTCGCTACCGTTAAGTTTCCACTTGCGCTGGGTTTTACCTGCCGCCAGTGTCATCAAAGAGCGCAGCACTTTCATGTCCTTGGTGCTCAGATGCAGTGCTGAAAATGTGGATGTCTCATTCATAAAAGCGATGAAAGTAGACCATAAGGGGCTTGGCCTCCATGGTACCGATCCCATCCCAGCACGCAAGTAGGACCGTGGAGAACTCGATCACAATTTTCAATATTCAGGAAGAATAATTCCGCAAAGCGCTGATTTAGCGAATCATTTTCAGCGCATAAGCTGTGATGCAGCTTGTATAACGACTTGAACGGCCTGTTCCATACTCAATGCAAGCTGACGATGAATCTCAGCTTCGCTGATCGGTGCTGAAGAAATGCCTGCAGCCGGATTAGCGACAATACACAGACCGGCATAGTCGAGGCCGAGCTCGCGTGCGAGTCCGGCTTCGGGCATGGCCGTCATGCCTACAATCGTGCAGCCGTCCTGCCGCAAACGCCGAATTTCCGCTGACGTTTCGAGCCTTGGGCCCTGCGTGACGCCGTAACAACCCTGGTTTACTGTTGCAATACCCAGAGTTTCGGCAGCCTTGATCAG
>JBCCHH010000277.1:0-3384 GCA_039028855.1 Pseudomonadota bacterium
AGCCATCGTGAGCCCTCGAATCAGGGCCCGCCGCGCAAGATTTATCATCGCACCTCAGCCGGCGATGAAGAGCTGCAACACTGGCTGCGATCCGGCCCCGAAGTGCATACCGACCGCCTGAGCTGGCTGGCCCAGGTGGGTTTTCTCGAAACGCTGGACTCCAATGGCCAGCAGCAATTCTTAACCGAGCTGCGTGATGAATTTATCCGTCATCGCGAAGAACTGTTGACGATCGAAGTTCATTGGCAGCGTGAAGATCCGAGATTTCCCGACCGGCTCAGCATAAACGAGTTCTTCGCTCATTGCACGCTACGGCTCGGCGTGATGAAATACGCCACGATTGTTGAATGGTGCGAGCAGTGTCTGGCCCGACTGAACGCCAGAAAAAATATCGAAAAAGAGTGATTTAGCGTAACTACCTATGCTAAGGTGCGCGCTGCGCTGAACGGAGAAGCTCACCAAACCTCTTTCAGCACACCTTTCGCGGATGTGATTTTCGACCAAGGCCCCTCCCCGATCTGTTTCTAAGCATTCGTACGCTCGAATGCGTTTCAAGCCTTGGTAAACAAGGAAATCAATATGTCTTTCGAATCCCTCGGCCTCAAGGCCGAACTGTTGCGTGCGATTGAAGCACAGGGCTTTACCGAGCCGACATCCATTCAGGCAAAATCCATCCCGGTCATTTTGCGCGGACGCGATGTCATGGCCAGCGCCCAGACCGGCACCGGCAAAACTGCGGCCTTTGCGCTGCCAATTTTGCAGTCGATTGAAATCGACGAAGCGCAGGCACGCCATCCGCGCGCGCTGATTCTGACGCCGACACGCGAGCTGGCGGCACAGGTGCACGACAACGTACGCACGCTCGGCCGCCATCTCTCGGTGCGCTCAACCGCCGTATTCGGCGGCGTCAACATCAACCCGCAGATCAGCAAGCTCAAACGCGGCATCGATATCTTGATCGCCACGCCCGGTCGCCTGATTGACCTGATGCAGCGTGGTTGCGTTAATGTTCAATCGCTCGACGTTCTGGTGCTCGACGAAGCCGATCGGATGCTCGACATGGGCTTTTTGCCGGCTATCGAGCGCATCGTCAAGGCCTTGCCGAAGCAGCGCCAAACGCTGCTATTCTCAGCCACGTTCTCGCGCGAAATCACCGCGCTGGCACAGCGCTTTCTCAGCAACCCTGAACGCATCGAAACTGCACCGCCGAACTCGACCGTTGAACTGATTGCGCAACAAGCCATTCAGGTCGACCAGAAAAACAAGCGCGAACTGCTGTCCTGGATGATCGGCAGCAACAACTGGCATCAGGTGCTGATTTTTACCCGCACCAAACATGGCGCCAACCGACTGGCGCGTCAACTTGAAGCCGACGGCATTCCGGCCACCGCCATTCACGGCAATAAAACGCAGGCTGCACGCACCAAGGCGCTCAAGGAGTTCAAAAACAACAAAGTGCGCGCGCTGGTCGCCACCGATATTGCCGCACGCGGCCTCGATATCGAGCAATTACCGCATGTGGTCAACTACGAGATTCCCGAAGTAGCCGAAGACTACATCCACCGCATCGGCCGCACAGGCCGTGCCGGACGCGAAGGCCTGGCCGTCTCGCTCGTAGCCGGTTCGGAACACGGCAAATTCGAAGCCATTCGCAAACTGGTCAAGGTCAAAATTCCGACCGAAATGATCGAAGGCTATGAACCGACCGAGCCACTGAACCACAACACGGGCAAGAAGCGCGGCGGTGGCGGACGCGGCAAGAGTGGCGGTTATCGTTCGAGCAATAGCCCCAAGCGGCCATCAAACCGCTCAGTCAAGAACACCAGAAGCAGCTCAGGTAATCGCTCCGCGCGCGGTCGAAGCGGGGCAAAAACAGGTACTGACAAAGGTGGCAATGCAAACTCACGCAAGCGCCCGAATCGTCACAAGCGTTACAACAAAGCCGCTTGATGTAACGCCATAGGAAAACCAGAAAAAAGCGCGTGATCAGCAATGCTCGCGCGCTTTTTTATATCCCTGAAACTGAGCCGCAAATTCTAGCAAATGCTTAGATTTAGCCGGTGTCGTTGGCGCTAAGTAGTCGACCGAATCTACTGATCAGATAACGTGATCGCAAAGCTGCATACATCACGCCTCATAAAAATCTGCGTAATCCACAGTTCCAACCTTTCTGGTCTCAACGAGATCTACCAAGTTTTAAGCTCAGGAACGCTTGCGCGCCAGCGTCAAGCCATCGCCGAGTGGAATCATCGAAAGATCAACGCGTTCGTCGTTAGCCACATGCCGATTGAATGTGCGAATGGCCTGCGTATCCGGCTGCTGATTCTGCACATCGGCCACATCACCATCCCAAAGCGTGTTGTCGATCAGAATCACGCCACCGACGCGGACCAGATCAACACAATGCTCGTAGTAGTCGATATAACCTGACTTATCGGCATCGATAAACGCCAGATCAAAATCGCCGGACCAACCCTCATTTCTGAGTTTCTGCAAGGTTTCATTGGCCGGTCGCAAATGCAGATCAATACGATCCGCCAAACCGGCACGAATCCAGTAACGCTGGGCAATATCGGTCCACTCTTCGCTGATATCCAGGCAGATCGTTTTGGCCTGCTCCGGCATCGCCATGGTCACAGCCAGCGCGCTGTAGCCGGTAAACGTTCCCACTTCAAGATAGCGACGTGCGCCGAGCATGCGCGCGATCATGGCCATAAACTGACCCTGCTCAGGCGCGATCTGCATATTGGATTCGCTGAGTTTTGCGGTTTCTGCACGCAGCTCAACCAGCAGTGGGTGCTCGTTTAATGAGTGTTCGAGCAGATAATCATACAAGGCGTCGTTTAGGCCGATGGAGCGACTGGTCATTGGACTTTCTCTTATTGAGGATTTGATTAATAGTAAATGTTCTTATGCTTTGACACGAGGTACACCCAATTCAAAGTGAAAGGTGGTTTCGTCACTCGCTTCGCGAGTTTGCACGACGTACTTTCTCAACAGGAAAAGTAAGCAAAAACGCTATCGCCGAGTCCGCCGTCCAACTTCGCTGGACGCCCTGCGATGCTCAGCTTTGGCTCCCGGCAAATCTTGCGCTTCTCGGCGGCTACCAGGCTCATGAACATCAACGGCAAAATCAAAACCAGTTCCGAGTCTAATTCCATGTCTCGGAACAGCCGTTAGCAACTGAGTCTATGGCTTTGAATTTAGTGAGCCTTGGCGGTGTCGAGGAGCGGAGTGACAGGCGGAAAGAGGCGAAAAGCTGTTTGAGCAAAGCGAGTTCTTGTCGCCCCGCCTGTCGCGAGCACCGCAGCGAACCTCGCGAAGCGAGGCACCGACACCGGCGGAAGGAGTTTTTGCCTACTTTTTGCTCCTCCAAAAAGTAGG
>JBCCHH010000278.1:0-3378 GCA_039028855.1 Pseudomonadota bacterium
ACGCCGTCCAATCGAACGGCGTATATTTTGCTGACTGGTCGGATTTTAGTTGTTGCAGCACTGAACCAAGCCGCACTCGATCGATACAGATTTGAGCCAGCGTTTCCGGATCATCCCGCAACAGGCCCGTTCCGCCGGCGTAGAAATCATCCCCGCTTATCACCACACTTGCAAATTGCTGGCTCAAGCGCTGAGCCAGCGTTGATTTACCGACGCCGCTTTTACCGTCAATCGCCACAAGAAACGGTTCATCAATAGTGGTCTGGTGCGCTTTCAATCGGTCAATCAACCGCTTGAACGCCGACAATACAGGCTTCACTTACCGAAACCGCTCCTCATATTCCGCTTCCAGTGTCATATGCCTTGGCCAGAAATCCCTCGGCTCCCGGTCGTTCATAATATCGTTGAGCAGGTCGAAGTGCGCATGCCATCCGGCCGCGGCACCGACGCGATAGTCCATACTGTCCAGCTTTTCATGCACCAGATGCAGTTCCACGCCCGCTTCAACCGCCTTTAATGTAATCGAAACCTGGGTTGGCTCGCCCTCATTTTCAGGCCAGGTAAACACCAGGCGATTGGGTTTGTCGTAGACCAGCACTTCACCTTCGAGACGAATCTTGCAGTCGTCCGCATACTTGCTCGGCGGCGGCGACTGGCTGATGCGTGTGTGATCGAAATCGAATACGATGACACCACCGACGCGCGGCTCCACATCACCGCCGCAGAACCATTTGCGCCGATGTTCGTCTTCCACCAGATAGGCCCACACCTGTTCCGGCGTGGACGGGAACACCCGTTTCAGTTCCAGGCGCCCCGGCTCGGTCATGCTGACATATTCATTCTTTTCCATGCTCATTCTCCTTTAATGCCAATTCCAGTGCATCCAGACGGCCAGACCAAAACTCGGCATAGCTGTCCAACCATTCCTGCAGCGGCTGCAAAGAGCGGGCACGCAACTCGCAGACACGCTCGCGTCCGTGCTTCTCCTGTCGCACCAGCCGCGCACGGACCAGCACGCCAATGTGCTTCGAAGCGCCAGCGAAGCTCATCGCCAGGGGGCCGGCCAGTTCACCGACTGTTTTCGGGCCTTCGCGCAAATCGGCCAGCAACTGCCGTCGAATCGGGTCGGCGACCGCTTTAAGCACTGTGTCCAGTTCAGTTTGATATTCAACCATATGGTTTAGTATAGTGGAATTATGAAAATATTCAACCTTTGAGTTGAATATTTTTTCAGGCATGAATACACGCCCCGCGGTCGGGGCACAATCAAGCTACTTTTTAATCAGAGGAATTCAACCGCATGCTATATGAAGCCAACTCACCGGAAGATTATGTAACGCAACTTGATGCCGACTGGCGCAAAGAGACTTTGACCAAGCTGAGAACGCTGATACAAGCCTCCGCGCCGGATCTTGACGAGAACATTCACTACAAAATGCTGGGTTACGGCAAGGATGAAAATTTTCTTTTCCATCTGAATGCGCAGAAAAACTACGTCAGCCTGTACGTTGGTAACGCTTCTAAAATCGATCCCGATGGAGTCTTGTTGGAAGGACTGAACGTCGGCAAGGGTTGTATCCGCTTCGGCAAATCCGTCAATGTCGACAATACGCGCATTGCCGAGTTTATCGACCAGGCCTTCTTGATGTGGCAGCAGGGCGCGGACATCGGCTGCTGATGGATCGAATCAGCAGGAGCGCGCGAATCCGGCGCGAGTCGCGCTAGTCCACCCGCTGCAGCGCCCAGATAGCCGACACGAAGTATTCAGCCATAAATGCGTATTCATCCTGCTGATCGGCAATGAATTGCATCAGCTCTGTTTCGAGTTCGGGTTGCTGTTCGGCCAGACGCTCGGCACGCTGACGGAGTTGTGCGATTTCACCCGCATAGTCCGAAGAGCGGTCCTCGGTATCGATCCATTCGTAGGCGAGCACGTCACCTTTTGCCTGCAATCGTTGCAGCATTTCTTCACGCGATAAATAATTTTCAAACACAGGAAAATCCGAAGATTGGCCCGGCTTGATATAGCCTTCACAGATCAGCATGATGCCGCCGGTCCGCACGAAACGCCGAACGATTTCGACCACCGTTTCGAACGATCCGAGCACATCGCCCAGCGCCGCGTAAATGGCCACATCGGCTGGTTCAATTTGCCCACTCAACCGGACGATATCTCCATGCCGGAAGCGGCAAAGATCGGCCACGCCGGCCGCACTCGCCTGTTGGTTGCAAATTTCGATGAAAGGCTGGAACAGTTCAATGCCTTCGACCCGACAACCCAGCGCTTGAGCCACCGCAATGCTGACCGCGCCCTTACCACAACCGAGATCGACGATACGCGCCGACGCCGGCAAATCCAGACGCTTAAGCACTTCAACGATGGTTCCGGCATCGCTGCCCAGCTCATCGAAATCCGACAGCAGCTCCGGCATCCACGGCAATAGACGGGGCTCAACCTCCAGCGCATAGGCAACCATTTCGGTTTCAGTACGCATCAGCCGATCATAGTCCAATCCGATACTGGGTTTGCTGCTGATGAAATATCCATATGCAGCCGCTCTAGCTGGTCGCACGAACCCGGGCATGCACCAGACTCCCGGCAAAGCGACGGCGCACCGGCCCGATACGGCCCAACCAGTTGTACAGGCGCGTGCGCCGTGGGAAAGGCTGACCATAATGCTGAATCCGTACCGGCTTCAGATTCGGAATCGCACGGATCAAATCGGGCAGATCATCCACGCAGATACCCCAGGGCATCGGCGGCACGCTGTAGTTTGAAGTGACTTTCCAGCCGCGTATCGTTTTGCGCGCAAACCATGGCGAGATCGTATCGAAAAACAGCTCGGCGCCCGGCCAGCGCGCAGCAATTTCAGTCAGCAGCTGCTTCACTTCATCCGGCTGGAAGTACATCAGCAAACCCGATGCGCTGATCAACGGACGCGCATCGGACGGAATCGTATCCATCCAGGCAAAGTCCAGCGCCGAAACCTCAACCGTCTCCATCCACTCGTGCGCAGGCAACCACTGTTTGCGCAGCGCAATGGCTTCGGGCAGATCGACGCTGATCCAGCGAATTCTTGAGCTCGCCACTCGCCAGAATTGAGTCTCCAGGCCCTCGCCCAGCGCTACCACCACCGGTCGTGACGATGCACTGCGTTGATACCAGTCGTGAATCAAATCATCGCAGACCCGGGCACGAATCGGATGAAACACCGTGGGCTTGCCAAACTGCGCGGCGAAATCGTACTGCATGCGATCGGCCAGCGCAGCCGACATCGGATCTTCAATCAATCGATCCGAGATCGTGCGCTGAAAGGTCGGTGACAAACAATCTGAAGACAGGTGAATTGACCAGCCGTTGGCCCTGCGAACGTTGTC
>JBCCHH010000279.1:0-3356 GCA_039028855.1 Pseudomonadota bacterium
CTTGCTCGAAGCTGCGCGAGATGTCATCAGGGCGCAAGGCTATGCCGCAACAACAGTTGATGATCTTTGCCAGGCTGCCAGCGTCACCAAAGGCGCGTTCTTTCACCATTTCAAAACCAAGGAGGCGCTTGGCGTGGCGGTAGCTGATTATTGGACTGAGACCACAACGGAGTTTTTCGCCAACGCGTCATATCACGATCAGGCTGATCCGCTCAAGCGAGTCCTTGCCTATGTAGATTTTCGCAAATCGATGATCGATGGTGATCTCGCCGAATGGACCTGCCTTGCCGGCACGATGACGCAGGAAGTCTATCAATCCAACCCGGCCATTCGGGATGCCTGCAAAGTGAGCATTCTTGGCCATGCTGAAACGCTCGAAGTCGATATTGAATCAGCCATGAAAGTGCACTGCATTGAAGCCGATTGGTCAGCCACGAGTCTGGCTCGACACACCCAGGCCGTGCTTCAGGGCGCTTTCATTCTCGCTAAGGCGACCGGAAACAAGGATATGGCATGCGAAAACGTCGATCACTTAAAGCGGTATATCGAACTGCTTTTTCGACTACCAGATCAAAAGGAGCATACTGCATGAGCGACACTAACGATCTTATTCTTTCGATCACCCGTATCATCAATGCGCCAAGGGACACGGTCTGGCGTTGCTGGACCGAGCCTGACCTTCTTAAGCAATGGCACGTGCCGAAACCCTGGCATCTTGACGGCGTCGATATGAATGTCCGTCCAGGCGGCAGATTTAATACTGTTTTTGCCGGCCCGGATGGCGAGCGGATGGAAAACATCGGATGCTTTATTGACGTTGTGCCAGGCCAGCGCCTTGTCTTCACTGATGGGTACGCAGAAGGCTTTATGCCCCGGCTGGATAGTTTTATGACAGGCGTTGTTGAACTCTCGGATACTGATGATGGGCAAACATTCATGATCTGGAGTGCCCGTCACCCGACTCAGGAAACAAAAGAGCAACACCTCGAAATGGGGTTTGAAGCCGGTTGGAACGCAGCGGTGAATCAACTGGACGATTTGGTAAAAAAGCTTTGAATGAATAAAGGAACCATTATTCGGCAAGCGCAATACAAAAGGAGATCAATGATGAACATACCGAATGCACAACCTGAAATCGTTCCGCACGAAGATTGGCTCGCCGCTTTAGCGGCGCTACAGCAGAAAGAAAAAGCGTTAACCGCAATGCAAGACGAACTGGCCGCCGAGCGGCGGCGCATGCCACGCGAGCGGGTCACGAAAACGTACCGCTTCAATACGCCTACCGGACCAGCGACTCTTCACGATCTATTTGATAGCCGCCGTCAATTGATCGTCTATCACCACATGCTCAAATCTGATGATACTGAACCGTGTCCTGGCTGCTGCATGGTCGGTGATCAGATTCCACACCTGGCTCACCTTCACGCGCGTGATACTTCGCTCGTATTTGTTGCACGCGCGCCAATTGAAGAGATTGATGCTTTTAAAAAACGCATGAGATGGACTATGCCCTGGTTTTCGACCGGTGAGTCGTTCAACAGCGATTTCGGCGTAACCACAGGGTTTGGTCTGAACGTGTTTCTGCGAGACGGCGATGCGATATTGCGTACCTATTACACCACTGGGCGCGGCGCGGAAATGCTCGGCACGCCTTGGGCCTTTCTAGATCTCACGCCTTTCGGCCGGCAGGAGACGTGGGAGGTGTCACCTCCGGGAACGCCTCAGAGCGAACCGTATCAATGGTGGCGATTGCACGACCAATACCCCGATCAAAGCTGAGCAAACTAGCCATTCAGTTGGGCAATGCCTAACCTTTATCCAACGGTCCAAAAGCCTTGGCGTGCAACCCATTGCTACTTGTAAAAAACCAAGCCCCGCGATGCAGGGCTTGATCACACTGATACTCAACTACAGGCTACTTTTGCAGCGAATCCCGAATTTCCCTCAACAAAACCACTTCTTCGCTGGGCTTAGGCGGTTCGGACGGTTTTTCTTCCTCTTTGCGCTTCATCCGGTTAATCACCTTAACCGCAACAAAAATGGCCAGCGCAATAATTAGGAAGTCGATGATGGTTTGCAGAAAAGCGCCATAACTTATGGTGACGGCTGCCATTTCCTCGGTGGCTTCCTGCAGAACAATGGCCAGCTCCGAGAAATCGACGCCGCCGATGGCAAGTCCGAGTGGTGGCATGATGACATCATTGACCAGTGATGAGACGATTTTACCGAATGCGGCGCCGATGATGATACCGACGGCCATGTCGACCATATTGCCTTTGATTGCGAATTGCTTGAATTCAGAAAGCATGCTCATGATTTTCTCCCATAATGATGTTGTTATACCGGCGCAAGGATGGCCTCCTGGCAGTTGATGTACATCCCCTGATGTGAAAATTTTCTGAAGATGGTCAGGCTAATATTGGATCTGTATTCACCAAAATCTGTGCTTGAGCTCGGGATTTGGCGCATCTGGTGTTGCTATCGGTGCCGGCCTTAAGCGAGGTATTGTCGTTCAATCTCAATCAATGTCTGCTTGCGCCAAAGGCCGCCGCCATAGCCGGTTAATGAACCGTCGGCGCCGATGACGCGGTGGCATGGGATAACCAGCGCAATCTGGTTCGCGCCGTTAGCGCTGGCGACGGCGCGCGTTGCGCTGGGTTTGTTAATGGCTGCGGCAAGTTGACCGTAGCTGCGCGTTTCACCGGCAGGGATGCGCTGCAGTTCGGCCCAGACCGTTTGCGCAAACGCGCTGCCGTGTAAGCTTAAAGACAAATCAAAGTCGGCGCTTTTGCCGGAAAAGTAGGCATCGAGTTGCTCTGCGAGTTGCTGATGAAGATTGTATCGCCCAATGCCCAGATCACCGCCGGTCTTGCGCTGCAGCTTTTTCAATTCGGTTGGCAACGCCTTGCGGTCTGCAAACTCAAGCAGATGCAGCGAGTCTTCATCACATACGGCAATCATCGGCCCCAGCGGAGTTTTCAGCCAGTCTGCGCGCAGTTTTGCATGATCCGGCATTCGGCCCGGCGGCTGGCCGAGCAAACCGGCGAATGCAGTGCGAAACGCGCTCGGTGATTCGTACCCGGCCTGCAGTTGTGCATCCAGTGCGCGTTCGCCACGAGCCAGCGCCGTGAAGCCTTGGCCCAGTCGTTCGAGTCGGGCCATTTCAAGAAAGGTGATGCCGAAATGGCGCTTGAAGGTGCGCCGCACGGTTGAAGGGTCCAGTCCTAATCGCACCAGATCGCCTTCACTCCAGCGATGATCGGGCGCACCGGCCAGCGCTTTGAGGAGTTTCTGGATGATCGGTTCCGATTCGGCCGCCGGCTTCAGCGGGTGACAGCGTTTGCACGGTCGGAAGC
>JBCCHH010000280.1:0-3353 GCA_039028855.1 Pseudomonadota bacterium
CTGCAACCGGAGCGTTTGTAAACAAACATGAGCGCGCGCCACACCGGAGTCGATTGCTTCCACTGTGGCGAACCGGTGCCGAGCGGGGTTGATCTACGTTTTGAAATCGACGGCGCAGAGCAACCGATGTGCTGCAATGGCTGCTTGGCTGTTGCTAGTCTGATTCAGAATTCGGGCCTTGGCCGCTATTACGATTTTCGCGATGCCGTTCCGCTAAAGCCGGTCGAAGAGCCGGCTCTGGCCCGCTTTGCCGCCTGGGATCGTGAGGCCGTGCTCGACTTTCATTCGAGCCTTCATTCCAGCGCGCAACACGATGGCCTGCGCAAGATTCAGCTCGTGCTCGAAAACGTACATTGCCCGGCCTGCGCCTGGCTGGTGCATCGCTATCTTTCCTCGTTTCCGGGTGTGCGCGAATCGAAGCTCAATGTCGGCGATGGTCGTTTGAGACTAACCTTCGATCCGGCCCAAACGCCGCTGAGTCAGCTCGCCCAGGCGCTAGCCCGACTCGGCTATCCGCCGCATCTGGATTCGCCGACCTCGGATGCCGATCGCGACCGTAACGAACGCCGCCGCATGCTGCGCTATATCCTCGTCGCCGCGCTCGGCATGATGCAGGTCATGAGCTATGCCTTGTCCAAGTACATCGGTGCATTTCAAGGTATGGACGCCGAGATGGAGCAGTTTTTCCGCTTGATCAGCATGCTTGTGGCTGTGCCGGTGGCGCTGTATGCGGGTCAGCCGTTTTATCGCTCGGCCTGGCAGCACATCAAGCAGCGCAGTATCGGCCTGGATATTCCGGTCGCCGCGGCCATGCTGATCGCATTGTTCAGCAGCGTGCTGATCACGCTGTTCGGTCAAGGTGAGGTGTATTTCGACTCGGTCGTGATGTTTATCTTCTTCCTGCTGCTCGGTCGCTTTGCCGTAATGCTGTCAAGACAGCAATCCGGTGCCTTGCATACCGCGCTGGCGCGGGCCTTGCCGGGTCAGGCCCGGCGCATGACCGACGCTGGCGTTGAGCCGGTTGGTCTGATTGAGCTGGCTCGCGGCGACCGGGTCATGGTGGCTGACGGTGAAATCGTACCGGCCGACGGTGTGATCGTCGATGGCCGCGGCCATGTCGATGAAGCGCTGTTGTCGGGTGAATCGGTTCCGCGCGTACGCGCATCGGGCGATCGGGTTATGGCCGGCAGTTTATTGACCGAAGGCGCGCTTACACTTGAAATCGATGCGACGGGCCAGTCGACGGTATTGGCCAGCATTGTCGATTTATTGTCCGAGGCACGCAGCACGCGACCGAAGCTTGCGCAAATGGCCGACCGCGCGGCCGGCTGGTTTATCGCCCTGATTCTGGTTTCGACGAGTATTGCAGCGATGGTCTGGCTGCAGATTGATCCCTCGCGCGTGATTCCCGTGGTACTCGCCATGCTGGTCGTAGCCTGTCCGTGTGCGCTGGCGCTGGGCACGCCGACGGCACTGGCCTCAGCCACGCGCGGCCTGGCCGAAGCCGGCGTGCTTACGGCCAATCCGGATGCGCTTGCGCGCTTTGCCCAGATTACGCATGTGGTGCTGGACAAGACCGGCACGCTGACGCGCCCGGTGATGCGTCTGGCCGAAACGCGCCTTGCCGAAACACATCCGGCGGATGAAGCGAATGCAGGTGGCCTGTCCGAGCAACGAGTCATCGAGATTGCTGCCGCGCTCGAGCGTGTCAGCACGCACCCGATTGCCAGTGCGTTTGCCGAACACGACCAGGGCCTGACGGTGGCTGAAGCGCAAAGCCACGGCAGCCGCGGCGTGTCGGGTTGGATCGAGCAACGTGAGTATTTCCTCGGTCGTCCCGATTGGGTGGCGAGCGAAGTCGGGCTCGATATTGTCCTGCCCGAGCGCGGCATCTGGATTGCGCTGGCCAGCAAAACGAATCATCAGAATCGCATGATTGCCACATTCCGCCTCGACAGCCCGCTGCGCGCAGGTTCGCAGGCGCTGATTGAAACGCTGAACAATCGTGGCATCGAAGTCATCATGGCTTCGGGTGATCGGGTCGGCAATGTCGAACCCTTGGCTAACGATTTGGGTATTCAACATTATCATTCCGGCATGCGCCCGGCCGACAAATTGGCGCTGGTCAAACAACTGCAAGATGAAGACGCAGTGGTCGCGATGGTCGGCGATGGCATCAACGATGCGCCGGTGCTGGCCGGTGCCGATGTCTCGATTGCACTGGCCGAAGGCGCGGCCATTGCCCAGACCCAGGCCGATATGGTGGTTACGGGCAAGGGCCTGAATGCGCTCGGCCAGATATTCGTGCAGGCGCCGCGCGTGCGCCGCATTATTCGTCAAAATTTAGGCTGGTCGCTAGCCTATAACTTCTCGTCGCTGCCGCTGGCGGCGATCGGCATCATTCCGCCGTGGGCGGCTGCGATTGGCATGTCGTTAAGCTCGCTTGGTGTGGTGCTGAACGCGCGTCGTCTGGCGCGCACATCAGCCGTAACGCACGGTGATGAAGCCAAAAAGCCTGCCGGCGATTACGACAACTATAATGATCATCCCACACCAAAAGACCGACTCGCGCGCTCGACGTGAAAGCCATTTACCTGCTGATTCCGCTGTCGCTACTGCTGCTTTCGCTGGCCGTGTGGTTTTTCTTCTGGGCTGTGCGCAATGATCAGTTTGACGATCTCGACACGCCGGCGATGGACATCCTCGACGATGAGCAACAGCGTCGCACGTCGGATGATTCGAGCCCGGAATAATCCTGCGCGATGACTCAAGTTCCATGACGCTCGGTGCCGCGTTGTTGACCGGCTTTTTGGCCGGCCTGTTCGGCTCGCCACACTGTGTGGCGATGTGCGGCGGTATTATGGCCGTGTTGCACGGTCAGATTCCGCGCGGAAAGGATGTCCTCGCGGTCGGCTTTCATCTTGGTCGTATTACCAGTTACGTCATCTTAGGGCTCATCGTCACCGCCTTCGGCATGTTACCGGGCCAGGTCCTACCGGGTGAAATTGTGCCGTTGATGCGCGTTGGCTTGGGCTTGCTGCTGATCCTGATTGCACTCTATGTTGCCTTGCCCGGTCGCGTGCGCGACTTCGCCGGCGATATCGTCGCGCCGTTGACCAGAAAAATTATGCCGCTGCTTGGCAAAATGCTGCCAGCCGATACCTGGGACAAAGCGCTGGGTCTTGGCCTGCTCTGGGGTCTGCTGCCCTGTGGTCTGCTCTATACCATCCTCGCCGTCGCCTGGCTACTGGCCGATCCTACGCATTGTGCTATGCAATATTCGGTCACACAAATGAGGTCACAATCTTTTAAGCCTTCATGGCTTACAAGGTCCATCCAGTGTTCTTTCAAAG
>JBCCHH010000281.1:0-3349 GCA_039028855.1 Pseudomonadota bacterium
GGCATTGCCAGCTTCCGGTCAGACGATCATTTCAACGCCTTGTTCACGCGCGCCGATCAGGCTTTGTATAAAGCCAAGGCTGCCGGTCGTGATCAGATTCGTCTCGCAGCAGAGATCGAACGATCAACATTGGTTTTATGATGCGCGACTTCTGGCATAGGTGATGCCGGGGCGGTTCAGGCAGAATATCCGTGTTGTTAACTAGCGAAGTGGAATCGACCGATGAAAAATGCACTGATTGCCGCGGCCCTGCTGTGGATGCTTGTTCCGGATGTTGTAATGGCCAATGACGACGATCCGTATTTGTGGCTTGAAAACGTCGAGGGCGAAAATGCCCTGGCCTGGGCGCGTGGTCAAAATCAACGTTCATTAGAGCAGCTTGAAGCACATCCGCTATTCGAACCCATTCACGAACGTGCACTCGAGATTCTGACTTCGGATGATCGCATCGCCTATCCCTCGCTCATGGGCGGTGAGATTTACAACTACTGGCGCGATGAGGAACATGTACGCGGTATATGGCGGACGACATCGCTTGAAGGCTACCGTAGCGAGAACCCGGACTGGGACGTCATTATTGATCTGGATGCACTGGCTGAAACCGAACAGGAAAACTGGGTTTGGGCCGGCTCGGGCTGTCGCTATCCAGGCTATGATCGCTGCCTGGTTGGTCTTTCCATTGGTGGTGCGGATGCGGCCGTGCGGCGCGAGTTTGATCTGACTACGCGCGAATTTGTTGACGACGGTTTCTATCTACCTGAATCGAAAAGCGGCATTGCCTGGCGTGATCGAGACTCGGTGTTCTACGGCCCGGCCTTTGCGCCCGAGGATATGACCGATTCCGGCTATCCTCGCACCGTGCGCCTGTGGCAGCGCGGCACGCCGAAAGAACAATCCGAGCTTATTTATGAAGGCGAGCAAACCGATGTTGCCGTGACCGGTTTGCGGTTCTGGGATGGTCCGGAGCAGTTCTACGATCTGATCGTGCGCATACCCGATTTCTTCTCGCGTCAGTACTATCGCTATGTCGATGGCGAAATACGCCGCATTCATGTGCCGAATGATGCCAATCTGGTCGCGATGCTCGACGGTCAGCTACTGGTCGATCTAAAATCCGACTGGGAAGTGGATGGTGAAATTTTCCGCCAGGGTGCGCTTGTGGCGGGCCCGATGGAAAGTTTTGAAGCCGGTCAGCCGCAGTTGAGTGTGGTCTACCAGCCCGATGCGCGGGCTTCAATTACTGCTGTCAGCACCACCGAGTCAACCGTACTGGTAAACGTGCTCGATAATGTCGTCAGCCGACTGCTGCGATTTACCTATGGTGAGAACGGCTGGCAGAGCGAAGCGCTGGACGTGCCCGGGCTGGGCTCTATCAGCGTGGTTACGGCGGATGATCGGTCTGATCGGTTCTTCTATAACTACACCGGATTTCTGTCGCCGACTTCGCTATTTGAAGCCGATGCCATGGCCGATACTCACACCCAGGTGCGCGCCGAGCCGTCTTGGTTTGAAAAAGAAGGTATGCAGGTTGAGCAGTATGAAGCGACTTCGGCCGATGGTGAGCGTATCCCGTATTTTGTCGTGATGCCGGCCGGTTTTGAAGCCGATGGCAATACCCCAACGCTACTCGCTGCCTACGGCGGTTTTGAAGTTTCGCGCCGTCCATTTTATTCCGGCATCATTGGCACGGCCTGGCTCGAGCGCGGTGGTGTGTACGTGCTGGCCAATATCCGCGGCGGCGGCGAGTTTGGCCCGCGCTGGCATCAGGCAGCGTTAAAGGAAAACCGTCAACGTGCATTCGATGACTTGATTGCTGTTTCCGAAGATCTAATCGAGCGCAATATTACCTCGCCCGATCATCTTGGCATTCAGGGAGGCAGCAATGGCGGTTTACTAGTTGGCGCCGTCATGGTGCAGCGTCCGGATTTGTTCAATGCCGTGGTCTGCCAGGTGCCGCTTCTAGATATGAAGCGTTATCACAAGTTGTTGGCCGGCGCGAGCTGGATGGCCGAATACGGCGACCCGGACGACCCCGAGCAGTGGCAATATATCGGCGCCTATTCGCCGTATCAAAATGTATCGGCTGAAGCCAACTACCCGAAAGTATTTTTCACCACCTCAACGCGCGATGACCGTGTACACCCCGGCCATGCGCGCAAGATGGTTGCGAGGATGCTTGATCAGGGCCACGATGTGTTGTATTACGAAAACATCGAAGGCGGCCATGGCGGTGCGGCCAACCTTACGCAACGTGCCTATTTAAGCACCTTGATGTATACCTATTTGCACAAGCAACTCGCTGAAACTGAAGCTGATGACTGAATCGGTCGCGCAATGCTGGGCGGTGGTGTTCCGGTCGCGCATGTCCGATCAAACCGAAGGCTATAAAGCTGCTGCAGATAAAATGGAAAAGCTGGCAGCCAAGCAACCCGGGTATCTTGGCGTGGAATCCTGTCGCGCCAGCGATGGCTTTGGTTTGACAATTTCGTATTGGGACTCGCTGGAGGCGATTGCCGAGTGGAAAAACCATCCGGAGCACCGCGCGGTACGCGCTGAAGGTCGGCGCCGCTGGTATTCGGAATATTCCGTTACCGTGGCAAAAGTAGAACGTGGAGTAATTCCGAGCCCGTCAACGAATGTGTTGAGGAAAGTAGCGATACGTAACTGATTTGAGGACATACCTGTGAATACAATGCTCAACGCACAAGGCCAATGCCTGTGCGGAAAAGTAAAAATGCGCGCGCAAATTGCTGAAAAACATGCTGAAGTATGCCATTGTGGAATGTGCCGTACATGGGGCGGAGGTCCGTTGTTCGGTGTGCCGGTGGGCGCGGCTGAAAATGTCCGCATAGAAGGCGAACAGCATGTCACCGTGTATTCTTCGTCGGAGTGGGCCGATCGCGGTTTTTGTAAATACTGCGGCACACATCTGTTTTATCGCCTCAAAGACGGCAGCTTCTACGATATCCCGGCCGGCCTACTCGACGATATGGACGGTTTTAAACTACAGACGCAGATTTTCATCGATCGCAAGCCTGATTTCTATAATTTTGTTGAAGCCACTGAAAACATGACCGAAGCAGAAGTTATGGCCAAATTCGCGCCACCTGATCAGAAATAGTAGGGTCTAAACTCCTCGCTTCGCGAGAACGCCGGGCATGGCGCTTGCTCGGTTTTTAACTTCCTTTCTCTTTATCATTTCGCCTGAGCAATCGGGCGGGATAACTCTTTGTCAGAGAACGATTTTTCGATTTTCACGATTTGCAATCAAGCCTTGCTGTGTGATATATCTCACAAGGTTAATCGGGGAGATTGAAAAGATTAACGAAAAAACTAAGGGTTTTCTTAA
>JBCCHH010000282.1:0-3330 GCA_039028855.1 Pseudomonadota bacterium
CAGGAGTATCGCACTCAAAAAGCGATAGAACAGTGGGCTGATCAAGCCGAGCAGGCCCTGCTTGAGGCTCAACGCGAGTTGCAGTCCGTCCACGGACAAACTCAGGCACAACAGGCCGCAAGACAGCAGCAGCTTCGTCAGACCCGCGCCGCTTCCAGTCGGGGAAGATGGCTGGCTAAAAACTGCGCCGACTGGCGTCGAGCCAACGATGAACTTCCGACTCGGACGACTGCCGAAGAAATGCAACGGCATTGTGCGATTTACCAAAACTATCTGGCAACAGGTCGTTGATTACAGCAACAATTCAACTCCGGTTGCCGGAATAGACTACTATTCGCAAAGTCCCCACAGCGATGAGCCTTAGAGGGTTACACATGAAGAAACGATTGACAATTTCACTTGCTGCGCTAGTACTAATCGGTCTGCAGGCTTTCGCCCAGGCAGAAACGCTGCGCACCGAATACCAGATGGTTGAACTCGATCAACTGGCCGAAGGTTTGAGCAACCCCTGGGGCTTGGCCGTGTTACCGGACGGACGATTCCTCATCACAGAAAAACCGGGTCGGCTGGTGCTGATCGACGGTGACACCTCGAGCAACGTTAGTGGCACACCGGAGGTGATGGCGCGCGGTCAGGGCGGTTTGCTCGATGTCGTGATTCATCCAGACTTCGAATCGAATGGCCTCGTGTATCTGACCTGGTCCAAGCCGAGCAGCGACGGTAACAACAGCGCTACGGCCTTATCGCGTGGCAAACTCGAAGGCAATGCGCTGCTTGAGATTGAGACAATTTTTGTGCAAGACCGCTACTCACAGCCGGGCCGTCACTACGGTTCCAGGCTGGCCTGGATGCACGACGGTACATTATTGATGAGCATCGGCGATCGCGGTGCCGAGCCGCCGCGCTCGCAGGATCTCGGCGACCATGCCGGCGCGCTGCTGCGCCTGAATGAAGACGGCACGCCGGCCGAGGACAACCCGTTTATCGGGCGCGATGACGTGCTGCCGGAGATTTATTCCTATGGCCATCGCAATATTCAGGGCCTGTTCGTGCATCCGCAGACTGGCGAAATCTGGGCGACCGAACACGGCCCACGCGGCGGCGATGAACTCAACAATCCGCAGCCGGGCAAAAACTATGGCTGGCCGCAGGTTTCGCTCGGCCGAGATTATCGCAGTGAAGCACGCTACTTCGAGTACACCGAACGGAGCCATCCCGATATGGTCGATTCACTGGTCGACTGGACTCCGGGCATTGCACCTTCCGGTCTGGCTGTGTTGACTGGTGACGAATTCCCACGCTGGCAGGGCAACGTCCTGTCCGGCGGCCTGCACAGCGAGCAAATTCGTCGCATCGTATTCGAAGATGGCGTAATCGTGCATCAAGAAGAATTAATCCGTGGTCAAGTCGGGCGCATTCGTGATGTGCGTGTTGGCGATGATGGTTTGATTTATTTGATTACCGATAACGGTGAAGGCAACGACGGACTGTATCGTATTTCGCCGGCTGGTTAATTCTTTCCAGCATAAGAAAACTGATGAAACGGCCTGTTCACTCGACAGGCCGTTGTACCAGACTTCACACAAAATATAGCCATCGCCCTGCTCAAGCCGCAGTCGACGTTCATTCATACAACCTACGCCTGACGAATTGAGCGATACCGTTCAGACAAATCCAGCATCGCTGCCAGATATGGGCCCGGGCCATAACTCACCCTTGAAACCCTAATTGCCTGAATATCGCTGAGCGATGCCCAGTCGCCTTTCATCATCACGTTGATCGGCAGGCTGGCTGCGTCAACCATCTGCTGGATCAGTGGAATTTGAGTCAGCCCCGGTATAAAGAACCCATCGGCACCGGCTTCAGCATAAGCAGATTCACGCTCAATCGCCTGTGCCATCAACGAAGCATGTCTGGCAGAATCTGAGCGCAAAAACACATCCGTTCTGGCATTGATAAATAACGGAATATTTTCCTGGTTTGCCGCTGCTCGAGCCGCCTTAATTCGTTCAAACTGTGCAGCGACTGGATATAGGCTATCTCCATGCATCACCTGGTCTTCGAAGTTGATGCCAACGGCTCCTGCTCTGATAATTTGACGCACGTTTTCAAACACTCCATCCGGATCAGTCGCATAGCCACCTTCAAAATCGACCGTAAGCGGCAGGTCGATCGTTTCTGCAATGCGCTCGACAATCTGCAGAACAAATGCCAAAGGCATGATCTCACCATCATCAAACCCGTGTGCAGCAGCAACTGACCAGCTACCTGTTGCAATCGCTTTTGCCCCAGCCTGTTCAAGTGTTTTTGCGCCTCCGGCATCCCAAATGTTGTATAAAACTAAAGGGTCGTCTTCCGCATGAAGTGATGCAAAGTGCGCTGCCTTTTCCAACTGATTCATCGTTAGGATTCCTTATCGATTTGTAACCAATGTAGCTAGCAAAAAAAAAACGGAAACTATGGCATAAACATCGTGCTAGGACGTTTGATCAATATGGGATAACAGTAGCAAAACAAAAAAACCAATTGCGCCTGAAATCGGGCGTGTATAACGCCCAAGCAGACATAAAGACCACTTTCTTTATTCGCGGCTAAGCTTTTGCAGTAACCATGGAAGCACGATTGAAGTCAACAACACCGTCCCCGTAGCAGCAATCAACATCGCCGCAAACGCCTGCTCACTGACCCCAACGCTTACACCGTGCTGCATCACAACCATGGCAATCTCCGAGCGTGGCACCATACTAACGGCCATCAGCAGCCCGCCGCCGGTGCCGAGTTTGAGCACAGCCGGCAAGCCTGCGCCGAGTAGTTTGCCAGCTACGGCGGCAATCAGCAGCAGCAACCCGGGTACTAAGGCATACGCGAACGCACCGGGCGAAACCATCAGGCCCAAACCAACGAAAAAGAACGGCGTGAAGAAGTCATACATGCCCTGAATGATCGGGCGTTCACGTGAAATCAAATTATCGCGACTGAAGGCCAAGCCGGCCAGGAATGCGCCGATCGCCAGCGACAGCCCTGCAGCTTCAGCCAACGCAGCAATAACGAAGCCACAGGCAATGACCAGAATCACTGGCTCATGATCGATTTCCCGGCGTTCGAAAAATGCAGTTAATCGCGGTTCCAGCCAGCGCGAGAAGATCGCAGCCAACACTAAGAAAGCAAGTAGTGTGAGAAAAATCTGCAGCAGAATCATGCTCACACTGGCCTGCATGAGGCTATCGCCCGCGATAATCATGGGTGCCAGTGCAACCAGTAGAGCCATGAGAATAATTGTGCTTAGATCATCCAGTTCGGCCACATCGAGCAGCAAACTGCCTTGATGAG
>JBCCHH010000283.1:0-3325 GCA_039028855.1 Pseudomonadota bacterium
CTTCAGAACCATAATAGAACCGATTTCCTAACGATGGTCCAATCAGCGATTCATGCTCGCCTATACCAATCAGCGATTCTTGCTTACCTGTAATTGATTCTTCTCGCCACTTATTTTCAAATTCCTCTTCGGAATAATGAGAAGCAAAATTCATCCGGACTTTTCTAATGAGGTTTGTCGAAGTCTTGAAATACTTGTTGAACGATCGAAGAGCATCCTTGGCTTTGTCACTCAGAATATCATCGTGTTTCCGGCATAGGTCGCTGCCGTAATAACTTCTTCGTAATACCCTGTGAGCTTCATACAATTTTGCGGCGAGCACTTTTCCAAGCATGAATGCTTGCAGCGCACGGGCCACATTTTCTTCCTTAGGCTCGTCTATTTCATCGTAAGGGGTACTACTCCAATACATGGTTTTTTGGAGCATAGAGCATTCATTGAAAATGTGACCTGCCACTATGAAGAACTGGCGTTCATGATCAGGCATCACGCCCAGCAGCTTGTAGTCCAAACTAAATTTTTTGAATTTCACGGTTAATAAACAACCTCGCCAAACGTGTGTATGGCCAAGGTTACAACAGACTTATATACAAGGCTAAAACTCACAGACAACAAATCGGCCACACGCAGCCCGAAACCCTTGTGGCCCGCAATCCACAAGCAAGCAAATCGCTCAAATATTTGTTTTACAAAAGAAAATTTAAATTTCCTTTCCAGCGCTTCGCACAGCACGTGTCCAGTGCCGTCGCGCGAAGCGCATCAACCGCAATGTAATCAAATGTACCTGAAGATTGCGAGCATCGCACGGCGGCGCTGGAAAACTTTAAAGTAGAAAGTTGCGGCTGAGGGTTTCTGCAGTGCGTGAGCAGTGGCGTCGCGCGGAGCACAGGAACCGCAATGTACGTTGTTGTACATGAGGATTCCGAGCACCGAACGGCGCCGCTGATCGCGTGCTGCAGAAAGCCTCAGTAGGAAATTGGAATTTCCTTTCCAGTCGTTTCCAGGTGCGTGCACAAGGCCTCCGCGCGAAGTGTAGCAACCGGAATGTACGCATTTGTACATGAGGATTGCGAGCATCGCACGGTGGGCTTGAGTGCGTGCATGGGAACGTCTGGGAAGGAAATTTGGTGGGCGATACTGGATTTGAACCAGTGACCTCTGCCATGTCAAGGCAGCGCTCTAACCAACTGAGCTAATCGCCCGAAAGCAAGCCGCTAAAGATAACAAATTGCCCACAAAAACACAATACACGCAAGCAATTCAGGCCCTGCTTTTGTCCACATCTATTCCATATGCATATCGACACCGCGCAGGATGATTTGCCCAGATATAATCATTCAACAATGTCCACCGTAGTCCACCTAGACAGCCTGCCTGATAGCGAAGCCACCACAGAATCGAGGCAGGAAGAAGCGGGCTTTGTGCATCTGCGCGTGCATTCGCAGTACAGCCTCGAAGACGGTATAGCCACGCCTGAAGCGCTCGTTGCAAAAGCCCGCAAAATGGGCATGCCGGCGATTGCCATCACCGATTGGCATAATGTCTTTGGCCTGGTCAAATTTTATCGCGCGGCGCAAAAAGCCGGCATTAAGCCGCTGATCGGAGCCGATGTGCGCATCACCGATCCGCAAAACGCCGAGAACTTCGCCAGCGCTACGCTACTGGTGCAGAATCGGACGGGTTACCTCAATCTTTGCAAACTGCTGTCGCGCAGTTTTATCGACGGTCGCCATCGCGGCCACCCACGCCTGCATCGCGAGTGGCTGAGCCAACATAGTGAAGGCCTGATCGTACTGATCGGCTGGGCCAGCGATGTCGGTCAGGCTATCGTTGAGGACTATATCGAAGAAGCCGGTCAGCGGCTCGGCCATTGGTTGAACGACTTTGGCGATCGTTTGTATATCGAGCTGCAGCGCACCGGACGGGAAGCCGAAAGCCAGACCGAATCCGGCCTGCTGATGCTGGCCGGTCAGCTTGGCATCCCGGTTGTTGCCAGCAACGACGTGCGCTTTCCCGAAACCGAGCAGTTTCTGGCCCACGAAGCGCGTGTCTGCATCCACCAGGGTTGGCTACTGGACAGCGACCGCCGCTCGCACGATTTTGTCGACCAGCAATACCTGAAATCGCCGCAGGACATGCAGACTCTGTTTTCCGACCTACCGGTTGCGCTTGAGAATACGCTGGAGCTGGCCAAACGGCTGAATCTCGAGCTGACGCTCGGCGACTACGTTCTGCCCGAGTTTCCCGTGCCTGACGGTGGAGCTGCCGACGACTACCTCCGGCGCAAGACCACTGAAGGCCTGGAGGCACGGTTACAGCGGTATGGGCTTGCGCCGCGGCAAACGGAGCAAGATTATCGAGACCGCATTAAACATGAGTTAGAAATCATTGTTTCAATGGGGTTTTCTGGTTACTTCTTGATCGTCGCCGACTTTATTGCCTGGGCCCGTAACCATGGTGTACCGGTCGGACCCGGGCGCGGCTCGGGCGCCGGTTCGCTGGTCGCCTGGTGTATCGGCATTACCGATCCCGACCCACTGCGGTATGAGCTGCTGTTCGAACGTTTTCTGAACCCTGAACGGATATCAATGCCCGATTTCGATATCGATTTCTGCGTCGCCGGACGCGATCGGGTGATCGAATATGTCGCCGAACACTATGGTCGCGATCAGGTCAGCCAGATCATCACCTACGGCACGCTCGCGGCTAAGGCCGCGGTACGTGACTGCGGCCGCGTGCTTGGCTTCAACTACGGCTTTGTCGATTCGATCGCAAAACTCATTCCACTCGAACTCAACATTACGCTGAAAAAGGCGCTCAACGACGAACCCGAACTACAAAAACGCTACGAGCGCGAAGACGATACGCGCAGCATTCTCGAGCTGGCGATGCAGCTTGAAGGCGTCGCACGCAATGCCGGCAAGCACGCCGGCGGACTGGTGATCGCGCCCGGGCCGCTGACCGACTATACGCCGCTGTATACCGACCCGCGCTCTGGTTCGGTTGTGACCCAGTTCGACAAGAACGATGTCGAAACCATCGGCCTGGTCAAGTTCGATTTTCTCGGTCTGCGCAACCTGACCATTATCGACTGGGCGCTGCAGGCCGTGAATCAGAAGCGTGCACAAGCCGGCGAGCCGGAAATTGTGCTGGACAAGTTGCCTTTGAACGATGCCGAATCGTTCAGACTGTTACAAAAAGCACATACTACGGCCGTCTTTCAACTCGAGTCACGCGGCATGAAAGACCTGCTGCGCAAGCTCGTTCCCGATAGCTTTGACGATATCGTGGCGGCCGTGGCGCTGTTCCGCCCCGGCCCGCTCGA
>JBCCHH010000284.1:0-3317 GCA_039028855.1 Pseudomonadota bacterium
GCAACAGCGGCGGCGAATCGGATAGCGGCGTGTATTTTCAGCTTCGGCGCGACGGCGAAACCATCAACCCGGCGAGTTGGTTAAGGCGTTAGCAAAACCTGAGATCATCCGCCTCTGCGACTCAACAGCCAATGAAGTCCAGTATCCGAGCCACTGAACTCTGCAGAAGGAAAACAACCATCCGAAAAATTTAAGCGAAGGCACAGAGCGAATTTCACTTCGATCTTCCAGAAAGCACTCCCGCCGGCGGTTTAAAAGCGCGGTTTTTTGGGTACTTTTTTGTCGCAAGACACAAACAAAGTGCCTCGCATCAGCTTGGCAGAGCCAAGCGGCGAAATGCTTTTGACTTTAATAAAACTCAAAAGGCATCATCACGGATACACATAACTCGCCTGCAGCCCGAGCGGCAACCCCAGCGTCCAATACAGCAACAGGAACGAGGTCCAGATCACTGCCAGCGCAATCGAATACGGCAGCATCATTGAAATCAGTGTGCCAATGCCCGTGCCTTTGTAATATTTGCGCGCAAATACCACGACCAGCGGGAAATACGGCAGCAGCGGTGTGATGATATTCGAGGTCGAATCACCGACCCGGTACGCGGCCTGGGTCAGGCCTGGGCCAATGCCGAGCTCCATCAGCATCGGCACGAAAATCGGGCCGATAATCAACCATTTGGCCGAGGCTGAGCCAACAAACAGATTGACAACCATGGTCAGGATAATGATGCCGATAATGGTGACCTGTGGCGGCAGCGCAAAACCGGACAGCCAGGCCGCACCATTCACCGCGATCAAAATACCTAGATTCGAATTTCCAAACGCGGCAATGAATTGAGCCGCAAAAAAGGCCATAACAATGTAATAGCCCATTGACTCCATCGACTTACTCATACCCGTGATCAACTCGCGGTGGCCATCAATGGTTCCGGCTACGTAGCCATAGATCGCGCCGGGAATCAGAAAGAAGATGAAGATCAGCGGCACGATCGACTGCATCAAAGGAGAGCCGAATGAAGTAATGCTCTGAAACACGGACAATTCCGGATTGGCATCGCGCATGGGCGACTCGGGCATCAATACCGCGGCGGCCAACAACCCGGCCGTGATCAAAATACTCAGTACAGCCCAGAACAAACCGCGGGCTTCGTTGGCCGCTAGCGGTTCCATCTTCGGCATGTCGGACATATCGCCATCAATCGGCGTATCTCTTTTCAGCCGCGGTTCGATAACGCGATCGGTCAGCCACCAACCCACTGCGACCACGATCAGGCTTGAGGCGCTCATGAAGAACCAGTTGATCAGCGGATTCACGGTAATCGCAGGATCAAGAACCTGCGCTGCTTCCTGCGTAATGCCGGCCAACATTGGGTCAATCGCAGAAGGGATAAAGTTGGCCGAGAAACCACCCGACACGCCGGCAAATGCGGCTGCAATACCGGCCAGAGGGTGTCGCCCAACGGCATAAAACATCACCGCACCGAGCGGTATCACCACCACATAGCCGGCATCCACGGCCGTATGCGAAACAATCGCGACAAGAATCAGTATCGGCGTAAGCAGCTTGGGTGAGGTCATCCCCAGCAGTTTTCGCAAGCCCGCGTTGACAAAACCGGTATGCTCAGCCACACCAACGCCGAGCATCGCCACAAGCACAATACCCAGCGGCGCAAATGCGGTGAATACCGAGACCATATTGCTCATGAAATTGGCCAACTCCGTACCCGAGAGCTGATTGACCACTTGAATCGGCTCGCCGGTCTGGGGGTGCTCGGCGGAAAACTGAACCGGCGCCAGCAGCGCGGACAGAATCCAAACCACAATCATCAGCAGGAAGAACAGTACCGCTGGATCAGGTAGCCTGTTGCCGACCACTTCAATCGCATTTAGCGCACGTTCCAGCATGCTTCTGTTGCCGTTTTGCACAGGGTCAGCCGAGCCGGGCTCGGTGGCTTGATTATTGTTCATGGCAATTTCCTAGCTGATGTTTTCGTTTTTCTTGGATTGAATTAAACCACTTTTCAATTACGGTTGCACGGATGAGGCAAGCGGCTTGCTGAGGGCTGCCTGGTGACAAACCATAGCATGGATTGTATTTTGCCTCGGCTGGCGTCGTAGCAGACATCGTTCAGAAACCTTGATCAATGTAATCATCACTTCATCGGTCCAAATGCTGAAACCGCCTTGTGAAACCTTGCAGGCGCCCTATTACATTGGCAATGAACCGACTGCCTGCCACGTGGCCGCGATGGGTTTCACTTGCTACGCTTTACGGAGTTTGGCCAACACCAGCAATAGCACAAAGCCGGCCAGCGCAATCATGAGCCAGGCCGGCCAATCCGGATAGGTCCGAACCGGATAGCGGCGACCGTCACCGTAGAGCACAAACGCGCTCCAGATCCGTTTCGGAAGGCCCTGCTCCCGCAATTCGACACGCGCCATACGCATCGACTCGGAAAGTGAATGCCCACGACTCAGATGCCAGTACATGCGCACAAAAAACGTCTGGGCATGCTGATCGGAGACCGGCCAGCGGCTGGCAATCACACTCGGCGATCCGGCAACCAGAAACGAGCGTGCCAGGCTGATGACACCTTCATTGTCGAGCATCTCACCTGTTGCGCTGGCGCAGGAAGCAAGTACTACCGCAGTTCCGGCAAGCGTTAGCCGCTCCACTTCACGTGCCTGAAGCAAACCATCGGTGTGCTGCCCCTCACTGAGCACAACTGCAGACGCCTCCGGCTGCCGCGCATTGACCAAGGTATGAGTGGCGAAGTGGATCATGCCGAGCGCCGGGCGTGTCGCCCGGTCAAGCAATATTTCTTCGCGCGCCTGAGGCCCTTGCCATACCTGCACGGATCTACGACCAAGCATCGAGCGGATCGCACTGGCTTCGTGCGCTGCAGCCGGCAATTCGTCCGGCAGAAACCCCGGAAAGGCATCGCTCAGCATCCGGAAGCGACGCTCGGAGACTTCAGGGTCAGCCAGTACCAGCACCTCGCCCGGTTTGGCTCGAGCCATTCGGGCCTGCAGCCAGATACTTGCCGAAGGCGCAATATCAATGGAAAAACGCTCGCCCAGCCTGATGCCGTCCACTCCGCTCATGAGTTCGAGCGGAAACCCATCAATGCCGCTGTCAGGAATCATAATCAGATGGCGAACATCCGCAGTCAAAGAGTCGATCGCCTGCGCCAGCAGGCGCTGATACAGCGAATCCAGTAAGGCTTGACTCGATTGCTGATCAAGATCAGAAAGACCCTCAACGGCATCGGCCACCGTGCTCAGTTCACGATGCCCGGGGACGCGAAACAGTTTCGA
>JBCCHH010000285.1:0-3316 GCA_039028855.1 Pseudomonadota bacterium
CTTGGCTTCTGCAGTAAGTGCTGGTACAGCAGGAGATGTTTACCCACACAAAAGGAGAAGCATGACAAGAATTTCCGGTTTATGTCAGATAAACGAGAGCTAGCTCGAATGAGCGCCGTGCAATTTGCAAAGAAATTATTTTGATCTGGTTAAGGAAGTGTCGCCAGGGCAGTTGATTCAGCCTGTAACGATGAACAGACCGGCTCGAAAAACAGCTTCAGCGCGAAAGCACTTGGCCTTAGCAGGTGGAGCGCTGGTTATAGAACGAGTGCTTTGCTCAACATGCTCCTGCTCAAGTCGCTCAACAGGCGCGCGAACGGCTGGATCAGCATCGTGCTGCGGTAGCGGAACTCGCACAGCAACTTAAACGAATCGAACAACTACGATTACTTCAGCGCTATCAGTCAGCGCTTGACTTCGACAGGCGGGCATTCCAGAATCGACCGAATGTTCATTCCGCCATAGGACCAAGTATGAATCTTTCCGGCACTGTCTGGGCTGAAGTTAGTGATTGGTTCAATCGACTGATTGATCTAGACGACGAAGAACGACAACAACAGCGCGAACAGGCCGACCTGAACCCCGAAGTTCAACTATGGCTGGACCGCATGCTGAAAGCCCACGACAGCCCGGAACCGCTATTGGTAGATCAGGCCGTCGACGCCCTGATTGCCGATCTTTCAACTTCAGCCAACGATATTCAGCTGCCTGAAGACTGGACCGGCAAACGCCTCGGGCAGTGGCAGATCGTGCGTGAAATCGAGCGCGGTGGCATGGCCAGCGTGATGCTGGCCGAACGCATCGATGGCAGCTATGAGCGTCAGGTCGCGATCAAGGTATTACATCCGGATTTGCCGGCCGGCCGAAACGAACAAAGCCTGCGCCATGAAATTCAGATGCTGGCGAGGCTGTCGCATCCTGGCATCGTTCACTTGATTGACGGCGGCATCACTGAAACCGGCTGGCCGTATCTCGTGATGGAATACGTCGTCGGCCAGCCGCTCGATCAGTGGTGTGAACAACACCAGCCTGTACTTGAGCAGCGTATTGAACTGCTTCGCCAGATTGCATCTGCGCTGATACATGCACATCGCCAGTTAATCGTGCATGCCGACATCAAACCGTCCAACGTGCTGGTCGAATCGGATGCCCGCGTCCGACTGGTTGATTTCGGCATTGCGCGGCTGACGCAAACCGATCAGACCGAACCGAAGCTGCTTGCCTTGATGGGTTCACCGGGCTGGGCAGCGCCCGAACAACTGCAAGGCCAACCACCAACTGTAGCGAACGATGTATTCGGCTTAGGCATGCTGATGCATGCCTTGCTCACTGGTAGTCGACCGCGTCAAGGCTCTGACGTAACGCGCTGGTTGGCCGGTAAGTCAATTAAAGACCAGTTTATTGCGCCCTCGATGGCGGAACCGACGGTGATCAAGCCCGCGCAACTCAAAGGCGAGCTTGATGCAATCTGCCTCAAAGCGCTATCGGCCGACCCGGCCAAACGCTATGCCTCAGTCGAGGCAATGGATCAGGACCTTGAGCACTGGCAGCACAAGGCGCCGGTTCAGGCATTTTCCAATGGCCTGAGCTATCGTATACGCAAGTGGTTTGCCCGACATTCTCTACCAACTGCCGCTGGCGCACTGGCCATCTTGGCCCTAATTGGCGGTACTACCGTCTCGCTGATCCAGTCAGAACGCGCACAGGCTGAAGCCGAACGAGCAACACTACAAGCAGAGCGCTCGGAAGCCATCAAGAACTTCCTGATCTCCATTTTCGAATCGGCAAACCCATGGAAAGCCGATGGTAATGAGCTAGACACACGTGAAGTTCTTCGTCAGGGCGCGCGGCAACTGGCTTCAAACGATACTTTGGATTCAGAAACCCGCTTTGAGATCCATCACACACTGGGCGAAATCCACACCGGATTGGGCTGGTTCGAAGATGCGCGTCAGCAGTACGACAACGCCTTTGCCGTCCTAACCGCGAATACCGAATTCTCAGCTCTACAAAAATCCAGATTATGGATCTCGCTTGGCACGCTAGAAAATCATCTTGGCCGATTAAACGAAGCCGAGCAGGCGCTCGATCAAGCCAAAGCGTTGCTCGAGCATTCCGAGGAGCCCGAAGCCACTGTACTGAATGTCAGACTCAATCTAGTCTATAACACCGTGTTTTCGAGTACCAATCGGGTGGAAGAAGCCGAGCATGCATTAGCTCGTGCTAAATCGACCCTAATCGATTTCGAAGAATCAAAACCCATGCTCTGGTATCACATTCATTCAAAGGAGGGAGAGCTAGCTTTTATGCGAGCTGATATGGCGCAAGCTTATCAGCACATGCTCAATGCAAAACAAAGTATTGAGCGAAGCGGCAATCCACAACAGCCTGAAGCTTTAGGTAACTTATCGAATCTTGCCTTTATTGCAACTCAACTGGGCCGTTTGGACGAAGGATTACGCTACGATCAACTCAGCGTTGAACTTGCACGGCAAATCTTCCCGCCAGAGCATCCCGAGATTGCATCCTCTTTGTACGGGCTGGGAGACACCCTGCGCCTACAAGGACAATTTGATGAGGCTTTGAAGTTACTCGATGAGGCATTTGTGATTCAGACCAATGCCGGGCTCGAAGTTCAGGCAGCATTGACAAACAATGCGCGAGCTCGCACCTTACTTTCCTTAGGTCGGTGGCAGGAAGCTGCCTTGAAAGCGCAGAATGCACGGGTGGTTTTTGATGGCATTCGCGGACCAGCATCACGAACAGCACTCGACACACTCACACTTGAAGTAGAAGCGTACTCAAAAGCCGGAGCCATCGCTGATTTCGAACAAGCAGTCGCATTGGCTGACGACCGACTTGATCAGGTCGAACCCCAACAACAATGGGGGCCAGTGACGCAAAAATTACGCTGGCAGATAGCGCTCATGCAGTATCTGCAATCCAATTATTCAGCCAGTTGGGTATGGTTGAACCAAGCCCGTGAAGCACCCATTCGAGAAGGGAGACGCCCACTGTTTGATGTTGAGATATCGAGTCTCGAGCTTTTACTGATACAGCAAACCGATAGACTGGCAGATTCTGATCATTTAGATCGATTAATCCAATCTGTGCTGACGGGGCTCCAAGAACAACCCAAACATCCCGACACCCAAGCTTTGGCTCAATGTTCATTAGCGATTACACATGCCGATCTCGGCGAACAGGAAGCAGCTGTGGAAGCCAGAGCAAAATTACGCTACGAGCCCTGCTCTCGCAGCGGCTCCACCAAGGCCTCGGCGCGGGGTGTCGCGACCATGCCTCGGCCCGCACGCAC
>JBCCHH010000286.1:0-3315 GCA_039028855.1 Pseudomonadota bacterium
TCGCCCGGCGTATATCTGATGCGCGATGCGGCCGGCAAGCCGCTGTACGTCGGCAAGGCCGGAAACCTGAAAAAGCGCGTCGCCAGCTATTTCAACAAAAGTGATAAGGCCGGCCGTATTGCGCTGATGGTGTCAAAAATCGCCGGCATCGAAGTCAGCCTGACCCGAACCGAAGCCGAAGCACTGCTGCTCGAAAACGAGTGGATCAAATCGCTCAAACCGCGCTATAACATCGATCTGCGCGACGATAAAAGCTATCCCTGGATTCGCTTGACCTCGGATCAGCAATTTCCGCGCGTGGGCTTTTATCGCGGCGGTCGATCGCGACCGGGCGAATATTTCGGCCCGTATTCGAGCGCCGGCGCGGTGCGCGAGAGCCTGAATCAGATTTATCGTTTGTTCGGCATCCGCCAGTGTCAGGACAGCGTGTTCAGAAACCGCGGCCGGCCCTGTCTGCAGTATCAGATCAAGCGCTGCAGCGCGCCCTGTGTTGGTCTGATTGAGCCGCGGGACTATGCTGAAGACGTCGAAGCGGCGCGTGCCTTTCTTAAAGGTGAGAACGAACGTGTTGTCGACCACTTAAATCAACGTATGAAAAAAGCTAGCCAAGCACTTGATTTTGAACAGGCTGCAAGCCTACGGGATCAGATTCAGGCTGTGCGGAACATCCAGTCGAGCCAGTACGTGACCGATACGGCCGAAGAGTTGGACGTACTGGCGCTGGCGCGCGCCGGTTCCGCTCTGGCCGTGCAGGTGGTGGAATTTCGCAGCGGTCGAAATATCGGCAGCCGGGTATTCTTTCCGAGTCGAATCGATCCTGATGCCGACGAGGCCAGTCTGCTGTCGGCCTTTCTCGGCCAGTACTATGCCGAGCGCGTGCCGCCGCGCGAATTGATTGTTTCGTTGCGGCCGGAGAATCATGCACTGTGGCAACAGGTATTTTCCGAGCGCAGGCAGCGCCGGGTGCATATCGCTACCGGCGTACGCGGTCAGCGTAGGCAGTGGCTGGAAATGGCTAAAATCAATGCTCAGGATGCGCTGCGTCGCCGGCTACAGGAACGTGACCAGACGGGTCAGGAACTTGAGGCCCTGGCCGAACTGCTCAAACTGTCGAGCCCGCCAGAACGTATTGAGTGTTTCGACATTAGCCATATCTCAGGCACCGAAACCGTCGCTTCCTGCGTGGTGCACACGCCAGCCGGCATGCAGCGCAAGCTATACCGGCATTTCAATATCGAAGGCATTACGCCCGGTGACGATTATGCCGCGATGCAGCAGGCACTGGAACGGCGTTATCGAAGAGTATTAGAGGAAAACCCGGATGAACTGCCGGATCTGGTTCTGATCGATGGCGGCCGTGGACAATCGGATCGCGCCCGTGCAGTGCTGGCTGAGCTGGGGCTGGATGCGCTACCCGTGGTTGGTATTGCCAAAGGTCCGGCTCGGCGATCAGGCTATGAAACCTGGGTCATGACCCAACGTGAAGTGCAACCGGGGCCGCATCATCCAGCTTCGTTACTGGCGCAGCGTATTCGCGATGAAGCACATCGCTTCGCCGTGCGCGGCCATCGCCGTCGTCGGCAAAAGCGAGCGCAGCAATCGCCATTGGAAGGAGTTGCCGGGGTCGGGCCGAAACGGCGGCAGAAGCTACTTAGTCATTTCGGCGGTCTGCAGGGCGTGAAAGCGGCCGGCATTGAAGAATTGGCCAAGGTCGAGGGTATCAATCAACAGTTGGCCGAGCTGATTTATCGGCATCTGCACTGTTAAGGCTTTTGAATTGATGCAAAGCAGTTCCGTACAGGCAAATAAATGCGTACCATAGGCGGCTTGTCAATGGTTTACGTAACTTAAAGAGCAGAACGACTTGAAGCTGACTTTGCCCACGGTACTGACACTGTTTCGAATTGTGCTGATTCCAGTGCTGGTGCTGGTCTATTACCTGCCGCAGAGCTGGTCGAATGAAGTGGTTGTCGCCATTTTTATCGCGGCCGCTTTAACCGACTGGGCCGATGGCTGGATTGCACGCAAATATCAAATGATGAGTCCGTTCGGCGCGTTTCTCGACCCGGTGGCGGATAAGCTCATCGTTGCGATTGCGCTGATTCTGATCGTACAGCGCCATCCGGAGCTGATCATCACCTTGTCGGCTGCGGTCATCCTGGGTCGGGAGATCACCATTTCGGCGCTGCGCGAGTGGATGGCCGAACTGGGTCAGCGCGCCGTGGTTAAGGTATCCAATATCGGCAAATCAAAAACCATTTTTCAGATGGTCGCGATCGGTTTTCTGCTGTATGGCGAGCCGTTGTTTGGCCTGCCCGTGCTCGAAATCGGCATCGCGCTGCTGGTCATATCGGCCGTGCTGACCATCTGGTCGATGATAATTTACCTGCGCTCGGCCTGGCCGGCCATTCGCGGCGAATAGTTGATCGAATACATACTTCAAGAGCCGGCTCATGGCAAAAGCAAAACGAAAAACCAAACCCACCATGGCCGATCAGGCCGATCGTCATCATTGCTACGAAACCAGCGTGCAGGACCCGGAATCGGAGCTGGAATTTGTTTCCGAAACCTTTCGCGAGTTGGCTGGCCGCAAACTAAAATCGATTCGTGAAGATTTCTGCGGCACCGGCAACACGGCCTGTGCCTGGGTTGCAGACGGTAAATCGCATACCGCAGTTGGCGTTGATCTGGATGCAGAAGTCATGGCCTGGGGCCGCGCCAACCATGTGGCTGAGCTTTCCGATTCGGCCCGAGCGCGTTTCGACATGATCCAGGCCGACGTGCTTGAATACCGGGGTGAGGCCGTTGATGCGATTCTGGCGATGAATTTCAGCTATTACCTGTTCACGACGCGCGAGCGCTTGCGTGCCTATTTCAAAAATGCGCTGGCAGGCCTTAAAGACGATGGCATCCTGTTTCTCGATGCGTTTGGCGGCTTTGAAGCACATCAGGAAATCGAAGAGCGCACCGAACACGATGACTTTACCTACGTGTGGGATCAGGCCGAGTTCAACCCGATCAACCAGCACATGACCTGTCGTATCCATTTTGAATTTCCGGATGGCTCCGAATTAAAGAATGCGTTCGAATATCACTGGCGGTTATGGACGCTACCTGAGATTCGTGAACTGCTGCTCGAAGCCGGCTTTGCAACAGCAACAATCTATTGGGAAGGTACCGACGAAGAAACCGGTGAAGGCGATGGCATCTATACGCCAAGCGAACAGGGCGATGCGGATGCAGGCTGGATCGCCTATCTGGTGGCGGGTAAGGGATAACGTCTTCTTAAATTTAACGCCGATGAACAAAGATTAA
>JBCCHH010000287.1:0-3315 GCA_039028855.1 Pseudomonadota bacterium
GGATATCCGCTCGGGATTGAATTCAGTAACCATCGACGCTCGAATGCAGTGTGGCTGGCTGTCGAAATGCGCTGTGCGATGGGCAGCATCGGTGCTTGTTCCAGTCCAATCATGTTTTCGATCTGAGCCAGTTCATCGCTTAGTGCCATAAGCTCATGTGCGCGCGCATCAACTTGTGCTGTTAACGTCGACTGCTCGACCAGCAACGCTGCATTTTCGTTGCGAATGCGCTGGTTTTGCGCCTCCAGTGAAGCGAGATCACGATCCATCGTATCCAACTCATCGGATAGAAAATGAATCGCGGCGAAGCTGCCCAGCAGTACGACGGCAAATATGCCAACGACGCCTAGCGCGACGCGGCTCATCAGTTGAGTCAACGTGTAATGACGCGCGCGGTGTAAATCGGTGATCGTGATTCTGAACTGATTACGCATTCGTATCTTATTTTTGTGATTAATCTCTCAATACGACAGGCTTTCACCCTGTCTGTGTGGGCGCATAGTATGCGCGAGGCGTTGACAGGATGCAAATGCCTTTATCGATTCTGAAATTATGGGACTGAAAGTGGACAGCCGTATCATCGGCAGTCTGTAAATTCGGTCTTTTCAGCTCAGCGTTCGTGGCGTCGGCTGGTTCGACGCGAATGAAATTCGCAGTTAGGACTCGTCTTCGAATTGATCCGAGAATAATCCGACCGGGTCGGAATCGGTGGCGGTATTGTTGGCTGAGTTGATATCAGTCAAGCCTAGCGGCAAGCTGACGGCAACTGTATTGCTGACTATTAAAGATTCTGCGGCCAATACCTGGGCAGTCAATTGGTAACGAAGGCGGCTTCTCGCGGGCAGATTGACCGTTTCGTCCAAATCACCGGTACCGGATGCGGCAGGACAGCTAGCGCCGTTAAAACCCATGCAGTTCCATGTGGCATTCAGACCATCAACTGTAGACGGAAGAGTATCGATAACGCGTATGCCGATAACTTCAAGTGCGGAATCGTTTTCCACATCAATTTGCCAGGTTACTGATTGAAGTGTTTGCACATACGCCTGTCGATTGGTTTTGCGCACGCTGACATCGAGCGAGGCACGGCCGAAGATGACATAGGATCGACCGACGTCACGGCTATACCCAATGGAGCCAAAGCGAGGCGCTCCGATGATCAGATCATCGACGCCATCGCCATTAAAATCACCCGCGGCACTGACCGAGTAGCCAGAACGATCTTCGAGCGTTTCGCCATTGACCTTAAAGCCATTACTGCCGTCAAGCCCGGATAACTGGAATGGGCTATCAAAGCCCGAAGCGGAGCCGAACACGACGTAGCTGCGACCGGCATTTTCAGCGCTGGTATCGCCGGTTGAAGCGCCGATGATCAGATCATCGATACCATCGCCGTTGATATCGCCTGCGCCGCTGACCGAAATGCCGGTCCGGTCCGTAATGGTTTCGCCGACGATCAAGAAACCGTTGTTGCCGTTCAAACTGGATAATTCGAGCGTTGGCGGGAACCCGGTGTCGGAACCGAACACGACGTAACTGGCTCCCGGGTCAAGTGCGTTCAGGGCGGGATTGGGTGCACCTATGATGACGTCGTGGATGCCGTCTGCATTGACATCGCCCGCGCCGCTGACCGACACGCCGGACAGGCTAAATACGCCTGTACCATTGATCTTGAAACCATTGAAGCCATTCAGGCTGGATAGCTCGAACGAAGCAGGCCAAGTACTATTGGAACCGTAGACAACGTAACTGCGTCCTGAAGAAGTACCGTTCGGGTCCGCCGACTGAGCGCCGATAATCAAATCGTCGATGCCGTCGTGGTTGACGTCGCCGGCGGCACTGACCGAACTGCCGCTAAGATCGCCGTTGTTCTCGCCGTTTAATACAAAGCCATTGCTGCCGTTCAGGTTGGATAGCATGAACGGGTTTGGCTGAGGGCTATTCGAACCGAATATGACATAGCTGCGACCGGAAAAATCACCGTTCGGATCGGCTGAATTGGCGCCGATGATCACATCATCCATGTTGTCACCGTTGATATCGCCGGCGGCACTGACCGAAAAACCAAAGTAATCGTCATTTGCTTCACCATCAATCGCAATACCATTGCTGCCATCCAGACTTGAAAGCTCGAACGGGCTGGTGAATCCGTTATCGGAACCAAACACGATGTAGCTGCGACCGGCAGATTCGGCAAAAATCGAATTAAAAGGCGCAGGTGCGCCGATGATCAGATCATCAATGCCATCGCCATTAAAATCACCAGCCCCGTCCACCGAAAAGCCGGCAGAGTCATCGGGCATTTCGCCGTTGATGATGAAACCGTTGCTGCCGTCGAGGCCAGATAGCAGGAATGGGCTGGGCAGGGTGCTTTGTGAACCGAACACGACGTAACTGGGGTCGGAAGGTTCGACGATCGGGCCGGAATCATGAACACGAAAACCCGGGGGGTTATTGCGAATGAGTCCTCCAATTATTAGATCGTCCATGCCATCGCCGTTAATATCACCAGCGCGGCTTACCGAGTAACCGGAGTTACCGATAACGAGTCCACCCTCGAACACCATGCCATTTGAGCCATCGAGGTCGGATACATTGATCTCACCTGGAAATTGCGCATGTGCCGACTGCACTATGCCTGCCGCCAGCGCCAATTGAATGGCAGCCGAAAGCACATTCTTATGCTTGAACATCCGTATTTCCCCTTAATTCAATAAATACTTACTAAACCCTTTCACAGACACCATAGCGCGGATGTGCGCTAGAGGCAAGGGTTGAGCGACTTCAGGCTATTCGCGAATTAACGGGTTTTTGCCCTGAAGATGACATGCTGCAAACTGCCTGCCGGCAATGGCTGTACACAGTTCATGCCATTCGCAGCCTCGGCAGGCCGAGCGAATATGGTTTTTAGCAAAGTCCTTGCGCAGCCGTTGGATTTGCGTCGTCAGCAGTCGGAGGCTGGAACCCGGTGCTAGTGGAGTGGAGAGTATTTCGGCCAGATCTTGAGCGGCCATTAAGTCTCGCTCAAGTACGCGGGCCTTGTTGCAGTGCGATTCAGGCTTGCTTTGTATTGGTGAACAAATATCATCCGGGCCGTAGACGATGTTTATCGTTTGGCCGTCTTCAATGCGCTTGATAACGGCGTTAAAGTTTTCGACGAAATTCGCGCTGTAGCCCTTGCCGGCATACGTGAGGGCATGCTTTGGTTAAGCAGTATTGCTTGGCCGCTCTCATCTTTTAGCTCACTTCTAGTCGCGTGGCTCGTATCTATCTTAGGCTCAATTAAAGTGTTATCTAAACGCGTGCGCCCCATAA
>JBCCHH010000288.1:0-3313 GCA_039028855.1 Pseudomonadota bacterium
GTGGGCGTCGGCCTCCGACTCCGCGCCGCGCAGGCCATGGCGAACGTGGCCCACCGTCAGCTTCAGATCGCGATCCGGCGCCATCGCCGCCAACACGTCGAGCAGGACCGTCGAGTCGACCCCACCCGACACGGCCACGAGCACACCGCGTCCCGCCACCCCGAGCTCCGCGAGCGAACCCAAGGCCTTGAGCTCTTCTTCCGCGGTTCGGAGCTCGGCCAGATGCAGATTGCAGTACGGGCACCAGCCTCCACGGTAAAACGTAAGCACGATTGGCCGCTCGATCGTGTTGGCCATGATATCGACCGGCTCACCTTCAAGGTTCAACGCAGTAAACGCCGGTACTTCGGCACCCGGCAACAGCGGCGTGACCTGATCCGCCGTGCGATAGATTTCGGCATTGGCAACGGAAAGAATCAATGCGATCAACAGTGCAATGCCAAGTTTGCGTAGTGAGAATCTCATGGTTTAGTGCTCCGAAAAAATTGAGTTATTTTGAATTCGCTGATGAGACCAGCGAGCAAGTTTTTTTCTTTCAGGAACTGTAATCAAGTTTTTTTATCGCCACGATAAGCCTGATGAATTGCGTGACTGGATCTGAAAACCCCAGGTCAAAAGTCAGTCCTGATCAGGCATACAATCCCCTACTTAGTGAGCAATAGAAGCCATATTGGGTTTTTGGAATCGATTGGCCGCATAGCAACTTACCCGCAAGCGATTCGGGCTGAAATCGCTTAGCTTGCAGTCACCATGGCCTGCGAGGCGGATTCCTACCGCGCATTAGAAAATACAAGTAACGATTTCTTATGCCTGACTGAACAGCCGAAGGCTACGGTGCGTCAAGCAACAATCCGACATCTTGTACACAAAACTGCAGTCGGCGAACTCGAAACAAAATGCTAGTTCAGCTTCTTCTCGGCCCAGACTGCCAGTTGTGATCGTCTGATCTTTGCATTATGCCGGATATCGACTGGCAGGCCCTGGTGAAGCAGCACGGTCTGAATCTGCTTGGTTTTCGATGACTCAGCCAGCTTGTGTAGCACGGCGGACTTCAACGACTCGCGCACATCCTGACCATCGACGCCGGGCTCAGGCTCAACGACCACAACCGGTTGCTGCCGACCCGGTCCACCGACACCGACCAGGGCACTTCGATACACGCCGGCCACGCTGTTGACGCGGCCTTCGATGCATTCGGTGAATAAAACGCCTGCCGCAGTTTGCACTCTTTCTGACTTGCGGCCGCAGAACCAAATACGGCCTTGCCCGTCCATCCAGCCAAGATCGCCCATGCGATGCCAGATGTTGCCTTCGGCATCGGTCATTTTGGCTAGGCGGGTCTGTTCTTCACGCTGCCAGTAGCTGTCGGTTACGGTAGGGCCGAATACACAGATTTCACCAATTTGTTCCGGCTCGACCGTTTGCGTCGATTCGAGTGTTTCTATGGCAGCATCAGAGATTTCGATAATACGAATCGAATTGGCCGCCAGCGGTCGGCCAACGCAAATACCCTTGCCGGCGCGATTAGCGTCGGACAACTGACCGACTAGCTCACGCCCGGCAATGGTCGCAAGCGGCAAGCATTCGGTTGCACCGTAGGGTGTGTGGATGTCGGCGGTCTGGCGGATCGCGGCATGGATGCGCTCGACCACGATCGGCGAAACGGGTGCACCGGCCGAAAGCGCTCGCTTTAATCCTGGCAAACGAATATCCTGCTGCTCAAGGTGACGCGTAAGGGTGTTCATGAGCGCGGGCGAGCCAAATAAATTCGTGACCTTATAGCGCTCGATGAGGCTGACCAGCATCGCAGGATCAACCCTGGCCGGTCGCGTGAAGTCCATCGGCGGCACAACCGTAGTCATGCCCAGCGCCGGATCGAACAGCGCAAACGGCGGAAACGTCGGCAGATCGATCTCGCCCGGCTCAATGTCATACGTATCGCGCACCAACTCGATCTGGGCCGAAAAGTGCCGATGCCGATAGACCACGCCTTTGGGAATGCCGGTCGAGCCGGAGGTAAACAGAATTGCGGCAGAATCGTCGGGTCCAACTTCAGGCAGCTTAACTGAGCCGGCCGTCTGCCCTGCCTGCAAGACATCAGAGTAACGCAAACCGCGCCACAATGGCCGGCGCCCGACGGTAATGGTGGTCCTGATCGATTTCCGCGCCCAACCCAGCACCATCCTCGCAAGCTGCGCACGCACAATACCAATAAATACCTCAGGCTGCGCCTCACCCAGACAGGCCTTGAGTGGCTTCAGGCCGATACCTGGATCAATCAACACCGGCACACAGCCGGCCTTGAACAAGGCGAAAAACCGCGCAAAAAACTCCAACGACGGTGGCACCATCAGCGCAACCCGGGTGCCGGGCTGAATACCCTGCTGAATCAGGCCAAATGCAAGCTGATCTGCGAGCTGATTGAGCTCCGCATACGAAAAACGCTGATCCTTCCATTCCAACGAGCCTTTTTGCCGCTGCGGCAGAATCAGCGCTACGCCGTTCGGCTGCTCTTTAGACTGGGCGATCAGGGCCTCGGCAATATTGTTGGAATCGGACTGATAAGTTGAATTCATGACGCAAAACGCGTTTGTGCTGGAACGCCAGTTTAATCGGTGGTCTCATCGTCGGTGCTGTTATCGGTTTGGGTCCCGAACCAAGTAGTTCCACCGAATTCTTGGAATTAGATGGCCAACGAATGACCACCAATGTCCTGTGTCACTTTCTGCGCGGGGACGAAAACGTGAAATTCATCGCTATATGGAGCAAACTCTTTCCGGGTTCGGATTAAAAAATACTTGTCGAGCGCGAGTTGCACAGTGATCGCGGGTCTTGTAGCAGAAACTCTTAAAAATATGGACGCTATTCCCGGCCAAATCGCTGCGAGCTTAAACCTACAGCTCAAGCGAGTATGTGCTGTCGATATTCATCGACTACAGTGGCATAGTGCGCATCGCAATGCTAAATACCGACATCCATTTCGATCCCGTGCCGGATCTGAAACCCAATTGTATTCGTGGTCCAGTTGTCACCTGGACCTGCAGGCCGGCCGAAGTCAGCCCGCTGCATGTTCCTTCAACTTGCCCTGATTTAGACACTATTACAGCAAAACAGACAAATATTTGCCTAATTTTCCCGTCCAAAACTGACTAAATCCGTCTATGAATTAGACAAATCAAATAAATTACTTGTGAAGTTTATCACAAAAGTATATGATTTAAAGAGAAATATTTGAATTAATGATTTATTTGGTGCAGAAATTGCATGATCAAAGAGCCCTTCAATTCAATTTTTTTTAGGAGTTAGAAATGCA
>JBCCHH010000289.1:0-3312 GCA_039028855.1 Pseudomonadota bacterium
AGTTGCGCGTTGTCGGTGATCAACCGAACTTCACGCTCAAACAACGGCGCATCGCCGGCAATCTGAATGTCGATTTCAACGACCGCATCACTGACGCTGAGGCTTGCATCAATTACGTCGATCCCGTCTGCCGGCAGGATCTGTACCTGGCTGGTTGAAGCCAACTCGTTGCCCTGAATACGAAGCGTCAAGGTCTGATCGAGCATGACCGTCTGCGGATCAATCGATATCACTCCAGGCCCTTTCAGCACGCGCGCAATCGATGAGATCAGGAACGTTTCATCCAATTCAGGCATGCCACGCTGGACGCCCAACAAAGGCGAGGTCAGTCGATCCAAGACCCTCAACGATTGATCGGAAATATTCAGCGTGTTAGCCGGGCTCGACAGATCCGATGAAATTCCACTGCGCGTGCTGACCTGAACCAGGCGGGGCTCGGCCGATGCGCCCGGCAAAATCTGTATCGGCACGGTAATCAATGTGCCTTCGTCGTTGACCGTAACTCGACTACCGACAATCACACCCGAAGCGGGCGTGACCAAGACCTCGGGATTAGGGTCATCCAGGGATCGCTCGGCTACAAACGGCAGCCCGCGCAGATTGCGGCCTCGGATCACGAGATCAAACACATCGCCCTGCGCTACGCGATTGGGCGTAATACTGTCGATCTGCGGACCTTCGGCTTCAATTAAAACGAGGCTGGCTTTTTCAACCAGTTCGGGAATTACGTTGCCGTCGTTATCGATCAAGACCAGTCGACGCAGCCCCGGTACGGCATCAACGCCGACATCGACGGTCAGCATGACTTGCGTGCCATCTCCATTGGGTGTAATCGAAGTGACCGTAATGCCATCGCTCGGTACGATCAAGGTTTCGGAAACATTCAGCTCAACCCCGTCGACGCGAATCGACTGAGCCGTCTGTGCGATGGACAGCCGATTCGGTGTCAGGCCGACAATACCCGGTCCGAAATGGATACCGGCCGCAGGGCTGGTAATAAGAATCGGCGGTTCCGGTTCAGGCGATGGCGTTCTGACCACAGCCAACGCCGGCGAAACAAAACCGAACGTTCGAACTTCAATTGCATTTTTTTGCACGCCGACCGGCGCATTGACGAACAGATCGCCCTCGTTCAGCGTGATCGGGATGGTGGTGGGCTGGGCGTGCGCGATCGCGCTCGACAAAATCATCAGCAGCGCGCCAAGCAGCAAAATCCAGCCGCGGAGAGTCTGAGCCCGATCCGCCTGTGGCCACCATGGCGCAAGCCAGTCCATGTTGCTACGTCAATCCGCTGTAGTAATCAGGAAGCCGGTTGTTGCACCACCACGGTTCTGCCGGACTCAGTAGTCAGAATGGTTTGTGATTCACCGCTCATGCTCGCGGCAAGCTGAACATGGACGACCGGCTCACCGTCGGTATAGCGGGAAAGGCTGAATCGCTGCGGAGAATCGGCCACGCTAAAGCTCAACGTGGCGAGCAGCACGCTGCCGCCATCGGGCAGATTCACGCTGGCTGTGGCAACACCGTTAGGATCCATACCTTGCAGCGCGGTCGAAATGGTCTCCACGGGCTCGCCAGCCGGCGGCGTCAGGATCACGGTTAACGTATTGCCGAGCGGTACGTTGACTGATTCGATCACGACCTCAACCGGATTGGGCGTATCGCTGGGCAATATGATGTCCGCATTGCCGGTCGGGCTGGCCGGTGCGGCGATACCGGCAACGCTGGCAATGCGGATTTCTGGTAAGCCGACAACAAACAATTCGCCCGGCTCAGATGTGGTAAAGGATGGATCAGTAGCTTGGGCAAACAATAGACTTTCCGCTTCCAAACGAATTCGGCCATTGCCACCGTCAGCTTCGCCTGGTCTTGCATTAGAAAAACTTCCAGCGGTGCCGCCAATTGCATTGATCCCACCGTTTCCGCTAATGGTAGTGGCCACTAGACGAATTGCTCCCCCAGAACCACCAGCACCAACAGATCCAAAATCATTACTGAACCAGTCATGACCAAGATCGCCACCTGAACCTCCATCCGCTAATAACTGGCCATTGATCGTTAACGTGCCAGAGACCGCCAATAACAAAGCACCACCGCCACCACCACCGCCTGACCCGACCGTACCCGAGCCTCCGTGACCGCCAGATCCACCGGAGCCGCCCACTAAAGGCAGTAAGTCAGGATTACCATAAGCATCCGCGAAGGTGTTCGGGCGGCAACTGCTGGAGATTTCACCCTGCGTTGCAAATGCACCCCCGGAACCATAGCAAAATTGGTTATCGAGATCGGTCGTACTCGCAATTCCCCCTCCCGGCCCCAATCCTGACTGCGCCATTCTCGGCCCATTATCCGCATCAGATGGATCGCCTGCACCACCTCGCCCTCCAGCAAAGCCACCTGGCCCGCCGCGGCCCGGCAAACCATCATCACCCACATTACCGTCACCCGCACCCACGCTGGGTGCGGCGGTAAAGCCGCTGACATCAATCGTGCCGTCAATCGTCGCATCGCCGCTGACCAGAATCGTGACCGGCGTATTTAAAGCATTCGGCGTAAACGTGACGGTTACACCGGCCGGAATATTCAGCTCGGTGAAGTTGAACACACCGTCAGCCGGCAACGCAATTTCGCTGTCAACCGTAGGATTGAATGCGCCATCGGCACCTGTGCTGCCGCTATCAAAAGCCAGCACTGCTGAATGAGCGAATAGTGAGAATAAGGCCACTAAATAAATGATTTTTACCAACTGCATCACACGTCTCCCGAACAAAATTGACGATTGCTTCAAATGACTCGTCTAAAATGCCAAAAAAAACCAACAAACCCCTTGATGCTGATCACAAAATACACCCCCAAGCGAACCATTGTCAAACGCTTCCTTGGTGATCGGTATGTTGATAGCGGATACGGCTGATCTGCTCCGCCCCGTCCAGGCCCTGCGGCCCGTCGGCGCCGTTCACTTCAATCACATCCAACACCACACCGGCCACCATTCGCCGCATCGTGGCCTCAGCAAAGCCGTCGCCGTGGAACTCGATCTCGACATTGCCGATATAGTGCGTGCGGGCATGCTGATTGCCCTGTGTGCCCGGTGCGTTCCGATGTTGATACTGCAGGAACCGTGACCTCCCCCAATAACTGACCGGTTACAACTAGAGGCATTCAGCCTGTTGACCTTCTCCCCAATAACCGACCGGCCAGAACTAGAGAAATTCAGCCTGTTGGTGTTGCTCATAAACCGCTGCCGGGGTTAATCCAGTCAGTGAGCTATGAGGTCGGTATTCATTGTACTCCTTTCGCCAGGCTTCGATC
>JBCCHH010000290.1:0-3300 GCA_039028855.1 Pseudomonadota bacterium
CGGCGCCGACGCACAGGTTCTTCATATTCATCGAAGAATCCATCAACCGTATCCGGATTCCGCCAGCAAATCCGCCGGCACAGCGTTGCCTTGATCAGCCTGGTGTTAGCCGCAACGTCCTTGGCCTACAACACCTGGCGTAACGAAACCTCGGAGCAGCATAGAAACTGGCGCCAGGCCAGCTTCCAGGTATTGATCGAGGCCGGTGAGCTGTAACAAATTGTGCTTGATCGGCGCTATTTTCATCAGCCGGGCGAGGATCCAATAGTCAATCTTCAAGGCGGCCAGGATTGGGTTGCCGGCTGGGGCAAAGTAGCCATGATTCGGGATTTGACCTCACTCATGCCAGCGCCTTTGCCGGCAACTGGCGAGTACTTGCATCACACTTGGTCGGTACATGCCGAGCAACTGGACGATGCTATTGAAAAAGACAACCGAACCTCAGCCAATGAGGCCAACACCGCGCTTCGCGAAGCGATCAATCAAACCCGTAAGGAAATCGTCGAGCTAATTCAGTCGCTCGAATAAGATCCTGATCACAGTGAACTCAGTAATAAAAAAGGCCCGCAGTGCGGGCCTTTTCGTTATTCACTGAGACAAGCGTGTATCGACAACTGAATCAGCCACGCTCCAGAATGGTCACCACAACACGACGGTTCATCTGGCGGTTTTCACGCGTATCGTTCGGTACTTTCGGACGGGTTTCTCCGAAACCGCGCACTTCCATGCGATCGTGGTCTACGCCACGAGCAGCCAGGTAATCCGCTACCGCCTGTGCACGACGCTCAGACAGATTCTGGTTATAGTCTTCCGGACCAGAGCTGTCGGTATGGCCGGCTACTTCAATCAGCACGATTTCAGTACGCTCACTCAGGATGGCGGCGGCACGATTCAGTTCCGGCTCAGCGCTTGGGCGAATTTCGGCGGAATCGAAACCAAAGGTCACTTCGGAATCAAATTCAAACAATACTTCCGGCTCTGCGGGCGGAGGCGGAGGTGGCGGTGTTGGCCGCGGGGCCGGTCGAACCGGTGGCGGAGGCGCAGGTTCCGCCTGTTGAGCCACAACAGGACGCGGACGCTCGCCGAAAGCGAAGCTCAGATTCATTGAAAGGATCAGATCAATAAAGCCATTATTGCGATCGTCAAACGTGTCGCGATCATTGTCATAGCGTCCTTCCAGTTCTGCTCCGAGCCTCCAGTTATCGGTCAGGTAGGAGTTGGCGCCAAAACCAAGCGAGGCGTATGCATCACGACCGTCAGCAAAGATATTCTCATGCTCTTGAATACCTACGGCAGCCAAAATATAGGGGCGGAACTTATCGTTATCGCCAAAGTGATATCGGCCAACCAGACCGTAGCTGAACATATCGATTTCGTCGTCGGCGAGTGCAACATCAAATTCACTTTCCTCGAACTGGCCCCTGTAATTATCGATACGGAAATCAAGGCTGAAGTTTGGCGAAAGGAATCGACCGATGTACACACCGTAGTATGGCCAGTCTTCATCTGAAAGGCGATCGTCGTCGAGGCTTGTCACACCACCGGTAATGCCTGCATACCAGCGGTTGTCGTACACTTCCTGCGCCTGTACAGTAAACGCTGAGGCAAGCAGCAGCGCGGCGCTTGCGATGGCTATTTTTTTCATTTTCACACTCCGAAATATGTGTTGTATCTTTAGGATACCAAAATAAGGCCAAAAGACCCACCCTTAAAACAAACTATTCACGACCTCAAAGAAGGCCGCTGAAGTACACAAAATCGCGGCTAAAGCGTTGCCAAACAACCTCTTACCATTAGCGGCTGTCGCGCATTTGTTTCTGCTTCAACTCCCACCTTTCCTGTGCATCCAGACATAGCGTTGCGATCGGCCGGGCCTGTAATCGGGCCAAGCCAATCTCTTCACCGGTTTCTTCGCAGTAGCCGTAGCTACCGTCGTCGACGCGTGCAAGCGCCTGATCGATCTTGCCCAGCAGCTTACGGTAACGGTCGCGCGTGCGTAATTCCAGGCTGTTTTCAGTCTCACGGCTGGCACGCTCGGCTTCATCACCAACATCGCGCACTTCGCCACGCAGGTTATTGATGGTTTCCTGCGACTCGTCAATTAATTCCTGCCGCCAGTTCAAAAGCAACTGCCGAAAAAATTCGACCTGCTTTGGATTCATATAAGCTTCTTTTTCCGAAGGTTTGTAGTTTTTCGGTAGTTTCACACGTTCGTTGGGCATCAATACTCCTGCCTGTTCGTAAGAGCTATCGCTCGTAATCAAGCCAGAAATTATATACTGGACAGCGAATTGAGACACGACTTGTATGCAAAGAGTTCTGATCCGGTTGATTCATCTGTACCGCAAGCTGCTGTCGCCGCTTGTCGGTCAGCAATGTCGATTCGAGCCAACCTGTTCGCGCTACACCGAACAGGCGATCGAATTGTACGGCCCATGGCGCGGCTGCTGGCTCGGTTTCAAACGCATTCTGCGTTGTCACCCCCTATGCAAAGGCGGCGACGATCCGGTGCCCGGCAATGAGGATGCCACGCAGCCCCTTGAAACGGAAATTCACTCATGAGTTGGATGACACGCAAAGCAGACAATCTTGGAAGCGCCGCATCAGGTGGCGTGGGCGGCATCGGCCTGTCCCAGGCACCGGCCTTCACGCAAGCCTATCTGCAGCGTCTAGGCGGTCATATTGACGAAGCTCGACTGACTGTCGAAGGCATCTCGAGCGGCGCAACCCTGCCCTGGCTGGCAGCAGAAGACCGCTCGCAAGCAGCGATTGAGCTTAGTGCCCGCGTAGCCGAACTGGAGCAGTATCAAGCTCAAATCGAGCAGGCACCGGCCATGCTACAGCCCTTCATGTTGCTGCGACATGGTGAATGGTCAATCGCCGAACGCGCGATAGAAAATTTCACACCGGCGATTCCGCTCGACCCGGCTTCCCTGCTTTGGACTGCTATTGGTGTTGTTGCCGCGCTGGTGGTCTATGAACTGATCAAAGCACCTGCGGCTTTATTTAACCGACAGTCGAAGTATCAGAGGTCTTGATTCTTGCTTCTGGCCCGGCACGTTTTTTACAAGCGGCCATTAGTACAATAATAATTGCCAAAACAACCGCATTGAATTGATGAATTCAATATAAATCAATCAGATAGAAACAATCACCCAAACCCCAGCAAACGTCAACAATACGCCTCCAACACGCCGTAAGTTCAGCGGCTCTTTCAAAATCAACCAGGCAAACAATACGATAAATGCCGCTGCAGTTTCGTTCAGCACCGATGCGATCGAAGCATCGGTCAGCCGATAG
>JBCCHH010000291.1:0-3300 GCA_039028855.1 Pseudomonadota bacterium
AATGTCGCAATAATCCCACCGGACCACAGCACCAGGTGTTGCCGTTGCTGTTGCGCGCGCAGCTCGGCCAGCTCCAGCGCCTGGCGCTGTGGTCCGGTGGGATTATTGCGACATTAGTCGTGTTCATCGTAGTGCTGGTTTTTTTCTGGCAGCGCCGCAAGCATCGGGACCTGAAACGACTCAGCCGGACCGATCAGCTCACCGGCCTGCCCAACCGCCACCGCATCATGAACTTCCTCAGTGAAGCGATCCGATCCGATACTGTCGATCGCTATGTGCTGATGCTGCTGGATCTGGACTATTTCAAACACATCAACGACGAGCATGGTCACGATGCCGGCGACCGCGCGCTGCTTGAGGTAGCCGAGGAAATGCGTGCCTTTGCCGATCACCACAATCTCGATATCGGCCGCTGGGGCGGTGAGGAATTTTTGATACTGTTTCAGGCAGAACAGGCTGAAGATGCGGCTCGACTAACCACTGAATTACTCAACCGTATCGCTTCGATTCGAACCAGCTCGCGCAGTGAAAGCGAGATTCGCCTGACAGCCAGCGCCGGCTTTGCGCCGCTCAGTAGTCTGCGCCAGACCCCGGATCAACGGATCTGGGAGCCGGCGCTGCTGATTGCAGACCAGTTGCTGTATCGCGCGAAAAAAGCCGGCCGCAACGGTTTCTTCGGCGTCTGGCCAACCAACAAATCCGCCATAATCGAGCCGCATCATCTGGACGAGGCAATTGAATCCGGCGCCTATCGTTTGCTGCAGCGGTCGGCATAAGCACGAACCATCGTTTGCTTAATCGGACCGGCCTAAACCGAGTTGACGACAGATTGCGAGCGAGGCCCGGGCACGATTCAGCGTATATATATGAATGCCCGGCGCACCGGCATTAAGCAAATGGTGACATAGGTCTGTCACGACATCGACACCAAAATCACGGATCGAGTCGAAATCCTCCCGCGCCTCCCAGGCGGCCAGACGTTTGCCGATCCAGGCCGGAATCTCGGCGCCACACAGCTTGGAAAATCGCGCCAGGCCCGAATAGTTGGTAATCGGCATAATACCCGGCGTAATCGGCACATCAATGTCGAGCCGTTGGCAGTCGTTCATGAACTGTTCCCAGGCATGGATAGTAAAAAAATACTGAGTAATCGCGCCATCGGCGCCGGCCTGGACTTTTTCTTTGAAATGGATCAGATCGGTTTCGGGCGACTTTGATTCCGGATGATGCTCGGGATAGCATGCGACTTCGATATGGAACTGATCGGCATAGTGCTGACGAATGAAGCGCACCAGATCAATCGCGTGATCGAACACGCCGCTGCCACCGCCTGAAGGGCGATCGCCTCTGAGCACGACCAGCCGCCGGATGCTGCTGGCCTGATACGCATCGAGCAGTTCACAGATGGTGTCGGTATCTTCCGACATACAGGAAATATGCGGTGCGGCCTCGACACCGCTTTGCCGTATGCGCTGTACAGCCTCGCGCGTTCGACTGCGGGTTGAACCGCCGGCACCGAACGTAACCGACATATACTCAGGCGACAGCGCGGCCAGTGCGCTCAGTGCACGATCAAAGCCGGCCTGCTGGGTTTCGTTCTTCGGCGGAAAAAATTCGAAACTAAGCTTGGCACTGGAATACGACATGAACCGGCTCGAAATGGTAGAACAAGCGTCGAATCAATCGAACCCGTCTGCGCCGAGGGTCGACGCAGACAGGAGTCAATCACTCAATAGCGGTAGTGTTCCGGCTTATACGGCCCTTCAATCGCATGGCCGATGTAATCGGACTGGGCCGGCGTCATTTCGGTCAAGCGCGCGCCGACGCGTTCCAGGTGCAGTCGCGCAACCTTTTCGTCCAGATGCTTCGGCAGTACGTAGACTTCGTTCTCGTACCGCTCGGGATACTTGAACAGCTCAATCTGGGCCAGCGTCTGGTTGGTGAACGAATTGGACATGACGAAGCTCGGATGCCCGGTCGCGCAGCCCAGATTGACCAGACGACCGCGCGCGAGCAGCGTAATCTTCTTGCCGTCCGGGAAGGTGATGTGATCGACCTGCGGCTTGATCTCATCCCACTCGTACTGCTCAAGGCTGGCGACATCGATTTCGTTATCGAAATGACCGATGTTGCAGACGATCGCCTCGTCCTTCATGCGCAGCATATGCTCGTGATTGATCACGTTGAAGTTGCCGGTGGCCGAGACGAAGATGTCGGCCGCCTCGACCACGCCCGGGTCTTGCATATTGACCACGCGATAGCCTTCCATCGCCGCCTGCAATGCGCAGATCGGATCGATTTCGGTCACCCAGACATTAGCGCTCAACGCACGTAACGACTGCGCCGAACCCTTGCCGACATCGCCATAGCCACAGACGATGGCAACTTTGCCGGCGATCATCACGTCGGTCGCGCGCTTGATCGCATCGACCAGTGACTCACGGCAGCCGTACAGGTTGTCGAACTTGCTCTTGGTGACCGAATCGTTGACGTTGATGGCCGGGAACTTGAGCGTGCCTTCCTTCTGCATGCGATACAGACGCGCCACGCCGGTGGTGGTTTCTTCGGTTACGCCCTGAATGTTGGCCAGCGCAGCCGAATACCAGCCCGGATTGGTGGCTAAGCGTTTTTTGATCGCGGCAAACAGCGCAGTTTCTTCTTCGCTGCCCGGGTTATCCAGCACGGACGGGTCTTTTTCTGCACGCGCGCCTAAATCCAGCAGCAGCGTCGCGTCGCCACCGTCGTCGAGAATCATGTTGGCCGTGCCGCCGTCGGGCCACTGAAAGATACGGTGGGTGAACTCCCAGTATTCGTCAAGATTCTCGCCCTTGAACGCGAATACCGGGATGCCCTGCTCGGCTATGGCTGCCGCCGCATGATCCTGCGTTGAGTAAATGTTGCACGAAGCCCAACGCACATCCGCACCGAGTTCGACCAGGGTTTCGATCAGTACTGCGGTCTGAATCGTCATGTGCAGTGAGCCTGCGATACGCGCACCCGCCAGCGGCTTGTCGGCGGCGTATTCGGCGCGCGTTTGCACCAGGCCGGGCATTTCGGTTTCGGCAATGGCGATTTCCTTACGGCCCCAATCGGCCAGAGCAATATCAGCGACCTTGAAGTCGGTAAACGCGTTCATGGGTGATCCTGTTTCTCAGCAACGAATGTGCGGCGCAATATAAAGATATCTTTATATTGTTGTACAGGGGTAATTACCGGGCGGATCAGTCCTCGTCGAACTTGGCGTCCACCAGCCCGGTCAGCGCCTCAACCGCCTTTTCAGCCTCGGGGCCGGTGGCTGCG
>JBCCHH010000292.1:0-3299 GCA_039028855.1 Pseudomonadota bacterium
GCCTGGTTGTGGCCATACAGGCTCATAAAGCCGTCGCCATGGTCGATAATCAGGATCAGGCCGTAGCCGCGCAGCCAGTCGGAATAGGCCACGCGGCCATAGGCAATGGCGCTGACTTCCTGACCGATTTCAGCCTGAATCAACCAGCCATCCCAGCGCACGTCACCGCTGCGCACATCGCCGTAGCGTGCTCGCAGTCTGCCGTTGACGGGCATTGGTAACTCGCCACGCAGTTGCGGAAATGGAACCGACTCGATCTGTGGCGCAATATCGGCCAATACGTCGGTCAGCTCTTCGAGCAGTTGCTCCAGGCGTTCGGCATCGAGTTTGAGGTTAGCCAGGGTTTGTTCATCGCTGACGATGGCACGCTCAAGTTCGGTCAGCGCCTGTTCACGATCAGCGCGGGCCAGTTGTTGTTGTGCGAGTTGATTGCTTTGCTGACGCTGCAGTTGATTGAGTCGGGCGCGGTTGCGGCGTTGTTCATCAAGCAGTTGATCGAGCCGTTCGACTTGCTGGTTTAGCGTATCGACCGCTTCCAGTCTGGCGCGACCGAGATAGCCATGCAGGGCCAGTTTGCGCGCGACGCGGTTTGGATCGTCACCCGACAGCATGGCGCGAACGCGTGACTGTACGCCGAGTCGGTAGGCCATGCGTAGTTGCTCGCCTAATCGTTCCCGTTGCTGGTTGATCTCGTCTTGCAGTCCATCGCTCTGCGCGCTGAGCGTGCTTACACGTGCTCGCACCTGTTCGAGCTGGGCGTCCGTTTCACGTATTTCGCGTGTAATAAGGCCAAGCTCACGCTCAGTTTCTGCCAGCGCCGCCTGTTCCTGTTGTTGCTGTTCGCGCTGTTCAATCAACGCTTGATTGATTTGCTCAATAAGTTCGCGCAGTTCGGCCAGTTCGGCTTCGACCTGTTCGGCAGGCTGAGCGATTGTAGCGGCGCTGGCCAATAGCAGAAAGGCCAGGCCTGTCAGCATAATCAGCCGCGGCCAGTGCATTGAAATTAGCTCGGCGATTGAATCTGGAGCAGCGGCTGGCCGGTCATTTCATCAGGAATATCGAGCGCCAGCAGTTTGAGCATAGTTGGCGCAATATCACGCAGGCTGCCTTGCTCAATCATATCGGCCGGTCGGCCGTAAAACACCAGCGGCACCGGGTGGGTGGTGTGCGCGGTATGCGGCTGGCCGGTATCCGGATCGCGCATCTGTTCGATATTGCCGTGATCGGCCGTGACCAGCATTTCGCCGCCCACTTCATCAAGCGCTGCGACCAATCGACCGAGCAGCATATCGACCGATTCCACCGCTTGGATGGCAGCATCGAGCACACCGGTATGGCCGACCATATCGGGGTTGGCGACGTTACAGATAATGACGGGATACTCACCACTCGCAATTGTGCTGACCAGGGCGTCGGTCAGTTCAACCGAACTCATTGCTGGCTTCAAATCATAGGTGGCGACATCGGGCGAGGGGATCAGCTTGCGATCTTCGCCATCGAATACGTGCTCTTCGCCGCCGTTGAAGAAATAGGTGACGTGGGCATATTTCTCGGTTTCGGCAATGCGCAACTGCTTGAGACCGGCGCGCGATATTTCCTCACCGAACAAGCGTTCCAGTCGGTTCGGTGGAAATGCCACTTCGGCCGGCAAGTCCTCGATGTACTGGGTCATGGTGGTGAAGGCGGCGAGCCTGGGCTGCTGCACGGCAAAGCCGGTAAATCCCGGTTCGACCAGAGCGCGGCTGAGCTGACGCGCCCGATCAGCGCGGAAGTTGACGAAGATTACGCTGTCGCCATCGACGATGGGGTGGCCGCCGTTGATCGTGGTCGGCTGGATGAATTCATCCGATTCGTCGCGTGAGCGAGCCATAGCCAGCGCGGCACTGGCGCTATCGGCATCGAAAGCGGACTCGGCCAGAACAATTGCCTGCCAGGCGCGTTCGACCCGTTCCCAGCGGTTGTAGCGATCCATGCCGATATAGCGCCCGCCGATGGAGCCAATACTTGCATTTTCGAATCGGTCTACGGCCGCTTCCAGCGTTTCTATATATCCGTCAGCTGAGCGAGGCGGCGTGTCGCGTCCGTCGAGCAGGGCGTGAACTACAACCGGACCATTGTGCTGTTGAGCAGTTAATTCCAATGTGGCGAGCAAGTGATCGATATGGCTGTGTACGCCGCCGTCCGACAGTAGTCCCAGAATATGCACGCTGTTGCTTCGGCCGGGCGTGTTGATAGCCTGGCTCAGTGCCGTATTGTGCTCGAATTCGCCCTCATCGATAGCTATGCCGATACGCGTGAGTTCCTGATACACAATACGCCCGGCGCCGATATTCATATGGCCGACCTCGGAATTACCCATTTGCCCTTCCGGCAAACCTACGGCCGTGCCTGAAGTGTCAAGCAGGCTATGTGGATAGTGCTGCCAGAGACGATCCCAGTTTGGCGTGTTGGCTGCGCTGATGGCATTGTCGGGCGCGGCTTCGCGCACGCCCCAGCCGTCGAGAATCAGCAGTAACAAAGGCGTTTTGGTTTGCATGGCATGCGTCCGTTGCGTTGAAAAGGCTTAGAAATCGTCTCTACGAACCTACATTTTAAGGTAGCAGCGATGCGCCAGATGCGAGATAATGCCCGTTTTGCACACGACATAGAATATTCATGGAGCAGTTTCTCGTTTTTATCGGCAGCAACCCGATTCTGAGTGGCGCATTCGCCGTGGTGCTGGCCGCATTGATCGCAACCGAATCGGCACGTTTTATCCGCAAGTGGAAAGAGCTGGATACCCAACAGGCCATATTGTTGATGAATCGACAGGAGCCGTTGATTCTGGATGCGTCCAACAGCGCGGATTTCGCCAAAGGCCATATTCTCGGCGCGGTGCATATGGCGCCCTCGACGCTCGAAGCCGGCAACAAAGAGCTGATGAAGTCGGTCGACCGACCGGTGCTGGTGTACTGCAAGAACGGCCAGGTCTCGCCGCAGATGGCCAGCCGATTGACCAAAATGGGTTTCAGTGAAGTCTATGTGTTGAAAGGCGGCCTGATCAACTGGGTAGCCGATAAACAACCGGTCAGTCGCGGCAAAGCGGTCGCTAAATCCGACAAGAACAAGCAAAAGAAAAACAAGGACAAGAAAAAAGCGGACAAGCCGGCGGAAGCAGCGGCTGCGAATCAAACCAAAGAAGCATCGGAAGAGGCTTCGCCTAAAGCCAGTGGCGATAGATCAGCGGACGCTGCTGACCGCGCGTAAATCATTTTTCAATTTCAACCAGGATGAATCATCTGGTTGAACGACTTCGAAAC
>JBCCHH010000293.1:0-3297 GCA_039028855.1 Pseudomonadota bacterium
AATGTCACGTCGCTCCCTGCATCTGGCATATCTGTGCCATAGCTTGCAAGCAGGGAAGCGACTTCAAGGATCTAGAAATCCATGCCAATAGCAGGCCGGTGAAGATCAGCAGCAAGAGCGGCTGCATGCCGCCGCCCATGAGACCGAAGCTGACCCAGGGCTGGCCGTCTTTGGTGATAAAGGCCGGGATGATGGTCGTAAACGGGCGCTTGCCCGGCTCGAATTTATTCGGATGCGTTTCATTCAAGACGAACATTTCGCCACGGTTCTGAAAGATAAAGCCCAGACCCGGCGGCGTCATGCCCGAGCCCATGCCGCGATAGTTGGACTGAATCAGCGAGACCATGTTGCCGTCTTTGTCGGCCGTGCTCAGATAGATGGTATCGGCGTCGTTGAGTCGGGCATCGCCGGCTGGCACTTCACGCGCGGCGCGGTCCATATCAATCAGTTTGCGGCGCTCGGCCGCATATTCCTTGCTGATCAGATGTTCGATATCGATCTCGGCAAAGTCCGGGTCGGCATAGAAGCGGGCCCGATCTTCAAACGCAAGCTTTTTGGCTTCGGTGAACAGATGCACGTGCTCGGGCGAGCCGAAGCCGTAGCTCGCCATGTCGAACCCTTCAAGAATATTGAGGATTTGCAGCGCGGCAATGCCCTGACCGTTGGGCGGCAGCTCCCATACGTCATAGCCGCGATAGCTGCTGCTGACCGGCTCGATCCAGTTGCCCGTGTGTGCGGCCATGTCGTCATAGCTGATAAAGCCACCGTTTTCGGCAAAGTACTCGCCGATCACGCGCGCAATGTCGCCCTTGTAGAACGCATCGCGGCCACCTTCGGCCACAGCCTGCAGTGTATTGGCCAGACCTGGATTTTTCCAGATTTCACCTTCGCGCGGCGCGCGGCCGTCGATGGTGAACTGTTCGGTAAAGCCGGGATATTCGCTCAACACCGGCACCGAGCGATCCCAGTAGTAAGCGATCAGCTCGGCAACCGGATGACCATTGCGCGCATACTCAATCGTCGGTTGCAAAATGCTTGGCATCTCAAGCTGACCAAAACGCTCGTGCAGCGCGAACCAGCCGTCGATCGTGCCCGGCACGGAGACGGGCAGCGGGCCGCGGCGCGGGATTTCGTCATAGCCGTTTTCGATAAACCAGTCCAGCGATAGCGACTGCGGCGAGCGGCCCGAACCGTTGTAGCCGTACAGCTGTTCGGTCTCGGCATGCCAGACGATGGCAAAGAAATCGCCGCCAATGCCGTTGCCGGTCGGCTCCATCAGGCCGAGTGCCGCGTTGGTCGCAATCGCCGCATCAATCGCATTGCCGCCATTTTTGAGAATATCCAGACCGATTTGCGTGGCCAGCGGATGCGAACTGGCGACCATGCCGTGCTCGGCGATCACGTCCGGACGTGAGGCGTGCAGCGCGCCGGTGACGCGATCGAAACCGCTCACCTGGACGGTCCAAAGTAGCGCCAGTGCGGCAAAGCACAGACCAGCGACAGGCAATGAAAAACGGTGACTGAACATGGCTTAATCCTCATTTCGATTATTCGTTTGTGTTGTCGCACTGAAGCTGGAAACGTGCTGAAATCATCTAAACACTCCTACACACGCAGCACACCGCCTGGACCCAACTAAAATAATGCGGCAATCCGTTAAAATACAGGATTGTCAGTCATCATTGTTAAACCTCATATTGGAGTCCCTCATGAAACCTCCCGTTCGCGTGGCCATTACCGGCGCTGCCGGCCAGATTGGTTATCAACTGTGTTTTCGCATCGCCGCCGGCGATATGCTCGGCCCCGATCAACCCGTGATTCTGCAGTTGATCGAAATTCCTCCGGCAATGGATGCGCTGAAAGGCGTCGCGATGGAACTGGACGACTCGGCCCTGCCGCTGCTTGCCGGGATTGAAACGACTACCGATATCAATGAAGGGTTCAAAGATACCGACTACGCGCTGCTTGTCGGCGCCAAGCCGCGTGGACCGGGCATGGAACGTTCCGATCTGCTCAGCGAAAACGGCAAAATCTTCGGCCCGCAGGGCAAAGCGCTGAACAACCACGCCAGCCGCGACGTAAAAGTACTGGTCGTTGGCAACCCGGCCAACACCAATGCGCTGATCGCACAGGCCAATGCGCCAGATCTGCCGCCGGAAAACTTCACCGCCATGATGCGGCTCGATCATAACCGTGCGCTGGCACAGCTCGCCGGTAAGACCGGCGTGCATCATACCGGTATCCGCCACATGATTATCTGGGGCAACCACTCGGCGACGCAGTATCCGGATTTGCATCATGCGCGGGTAGCGGGCGAAGCAGCCACCGCCAAGGTCGACCGCGAATGGTATGAAAACGAGTTCATTCCGACCGTGCAGCAGCGTGGCGCGGCCATCATCAAGGCGCGCGGTGCCTCAAGTGCCGCTTCAGCCGCCTCAAGCGCAATTGACCACATCCGCAACTGGGCGCTCGGTACAGGCGACGACTGGGTTTCGATGGCCGTGCCATCCGACGGCAGCTATGGCGTCGAACCCGGCGTGATCTACGGCTTCCCATGCACTTGCGAGAACGGTCGCTGGAACATCGTTCAAGATCTGGAAATCAATGAATTCATCCGTATGCGCATTCAGGCGACCGACGCTGAACTGCGCGAAGAGCGCGAAGCGGTAGCCCATCTGCTGTAACTGCAGTTCAGTCAACGAAGCAAAAAAGAAGCCGGCAGCACTGCCGGCTTTTTAATGGTTGGTACTTCTATGGAGTAGCCCTCTCAGACTCAACTGCGGCTGAGATTTTCAAACGAAGCTGGCACGGAAACCAACTTCTTCACGTGTGCGTTGCTATCTGGTTTAGTTGCGAAGCAGGCGGCTTTGTGCATCGTTACTGTAGGCCTGTGCTGCGGCAACCAGCACTTCGGGGGCCAGACGCACTTTGAAATCCGGATTGACGTAGCTGAACTGAACTACGCCATCCGTGCCAATCAGGAAGGTCGCCGGTGCGGGCAATACTGCACGATCGCTGCCTGAACGGTCTTTGAGATCAAGACCAAAACCCAGGTAGCGCTCTAACGTAGCGTCATCAACATCGAACGCAATGCCAAAGGCTTCGGCTACGCTCATGTCCGGATCGGACATCAGCGTGTAATCAAAACCCGAATTTTCGCCTTCACTCAGTAACTCCGGCTTATCCGGACTGATAAACCACACGTCAAAACCCAAGGCCTTGAGCTCTTCTTCCGCGGTTCGGAGCTCGGCCAGATGCAGATTGCAGTACGGGCACCAGCCTCCACGGTAAAACGTA
>JBCCHH010000294.1:0-3269 GCA_039028855.1 Pseudomonadota bacterium
CGGCCTGATTGGCATACTCGTAGTTATGGCCCTGTTTGCCCGACAGATTCAGATAATTTTTCTGAAACTTGGCGATTTCACCGCCATGGTAGTGCCGCTCGGGCTGATGTGCGGTCGGCTTGGCAACTTCATCGGCGGCGAGCTTTGGGGGCGCATCAGCGATGTGCCGTGGGCAATGATTTTCCCGAATGCAATCGAACCGGGTGGACGGACTTCAGAAGTCGTGCATATGGCCTGGCAGCAAGGTCAACTGAACGAACTTGCGCGTCACCCTTCGCAGCTCTATCAGGCCGCGCTCGAAGGTTTGCTGCTGTTTCTGATCGTCTGGCTGTTTGCCCGAAAGCCGCGCCCGGCCGGAGCTATCGGCGGACTATTTCTGGCTGGATATGCCGTCTTCCGCAGCATCGCCGAATTTTTCCGTGAGCCTGATACACACATCGGTTTTCTGGCATTTGACTGGCTTACCATGGGCCAGCTATTGTCGCTGCCGATGTTCATCGCCGGCATCGGCCTGATCATCTATGCGTATACCCGGCCGGCCGAGCCAGCGGCACCAGCGAACGCTCCATAATCAAGACGAATAATGAAGAACTACCACGACTTATTGCGGCATATTGTCAATCATGGCGTCGAGAAATCCGACCGCACCGGTACCGGCACGCTCAGCGTATTCGGCTATCAGATGCGCTTTAATCTGACCGACGGTTTTCCGCTGGTTACGACTAAGAAGCTGCATCTGAGATCCATCATTCATGAGCTGTTGTGGTTTATCCGCGGCGATACCAATATTGCCTATCTGAAACAACATGGCGTGCGTATCTGGGATGAATGGGCCAACGAGCAGGGCGAACTTGGACCGGTCTACGGCGAGCAGTGGCGCTCCTGGCCGTTGCCGGACGGCACGGTGGTTGATCAGCTCGAGCAGATCATCGGGCGGATCAAAACCCGGCCCGATTCGCGTCGTCACCTCGTTTCTGCCTGGAATCCGGCCGTGTTGCCGGATGAGCGCTTAAGCCCGGCTGGCAATGCGGATATCGGCCGCATGGCGCTGGCGCCGTGTCATACGCTGTTTCAGTTCTGGGTGGCTGATGGCCGTATCAGCATGCAGCTCTACCAGCGCTCGGCTGACTGTTTTCTCGGCGTGCCGTTCAATATCGCCTCGTACTCGCTGCTGCTCATGATGGTGGCTCAGATCACCGGGCTCAAAGCGCATGAATTCATCCACACCTTTGGCGATGCGCATCTGTACTTAAACCATATGGAACAGGTACGTGAGCAACTCGGGCGCGATCATTACCCGTTGCCGACCATGCGCCTGAATCCTGAGCGCACCCGCCTCGAAGATTTCGTGTTTGAGGATTTCACGCTGACCGGCTATGAAGCCCATCCGGCCATCAAGGCGCCGATCGCGGTTTAGTCGAACATGATGCAGCCGAAGTCTATTACGCTGGTTGCTGCCATGGGAAAAAACGGCGTGATTGGTCATGACGGCGATATGCCGTGGCATCTGCCGGCCGATCTGGCGCACTTTAAACAGTTGACGATGGGTCATCCCGTGCTGATGGGTCGCAGGACGTTTGAGTCGATTGGGCGGGCCTTGCCGGGTCGACGTAACCTGGTTGTGAGCCGGTCTGTGAGTATGAATGCATCCGACAAGGTCGAATGGTTTGCCACGATAGACGACGCATTGCAGGCCTGCGAGAATGACGAACTCATGGTGATTGGCGGCGGTGAGCTGTATCGTCAGATATTGCCGAGAGCGCAGCGTATGGAACTGACCCTGATCGACGCCGAACCCGAGGGCGACACACGCTTTCCCGAATGGTCGCGTGTCGAATGGCAGTTACATGCCATGCAGGTTCGGCCGGCGGATAAGCACAATGTACATCGTCTGGTATTTTGTTCGCTGCAGCGTCAGACTTAAACCTGCAGATGTCAACCAAATTCGAGGAACCGCCCGACATGATTGCTCAAGCAACTCGCCCAATTCGCCTCTTCTTGATTGTGGCTCTAATGCTCCTGACCGTGGTCGGCTGTCGTGCCGCTGAGCCCTGGGCCGAAGTAGGCGGCAAACGCTACTATGTCCAAATCGCTGATGATGATCAAGAACGCCAGCAGGGCCTGATGTTTGTCGACTCCATGCCCGACAACGAAGGTATGCTGTTCACCTTCCGCAGCATGGAACCGAGAGCATTCTGGATGCTCAACACCCGCATCCCGCTGGACATTCTGTACCTGGATGATGAATTACGCATCGTCGCCTGGTCCCTAAATACTCCGCCGTGCCGGACCCGTAACTGTCCCAACTATCCAAGTGAGCGGCCGGCGCAATATGTGCTGGAAGTCAATGCCGGAGAGATGGAGGCATTAGGTGTGGAAATTGGAGATGTGGTTACAGTGCGTAATGTGACCGGGATACAGATTTCTGAAAGTAACTAAGTCGGCTGCTTTTTTTAATACTGCAGACATTCGCAACATATTTACTAGCTGTACACACGCTGTGTCAGTCAGTTACCTTCGCATAAAGCCCGACCAGCAACAGCGGCTAGTTCATGAGTATGCTCAGTTTAAAGCCGTAGTAATCGCCGAGCTCGATGTCGATTCAGACTTTAGGCATACGATAAGTAAATGGCTTGTTGAGAGTGGCTGTTTATATATGATGGCTTGGGGAAAGGAATGTCAGAAGTGGGACGATTCAGTGGATTATGCAAATCTTGAGGCATTTGATTTTGGTGAGATTCCAGAGTCTAGTTTTGTTATGACTACCTGGCACGATAATGAATCACTTTTAGAGGTTTTCTGGTTCGCAAAATTTTGTGCAAGGCATCCGGAAGTAGATTTGAAAGATACTCTTTTGTTGCATATTTCTGAAAATAACTCTGACAAAGAGATATTGTCCAGCTATGAAAGTGTGTAACAAACAGCTCAAATCCGCTGCTACTATGATAAGCCTCATGAATGAAGATTCATCCATTAGACCAGCGAGAGCTTCAGAGGCGGTGCTACTGTCTGAGCTTGCCGTACGATCGAAAGCATATTGGGGTTATTCGACGGCATTTATGGATGCCTGTCGCGAGGAGTTATCGGTATCTGCGTACGATATCAGCAACTCTTCTCGTGAATACGAGGTATGTGAGGTCAATGCGTCAGTAGTGGGCTATTTCGCTATTGAGCCGATAAGCAAGAGTGAATATGAGCTGCAAGCGCTGTTCGTTGAGCCGCTGCATATCGGTTGCGGATACGGTCGGATACTGATCGAACAAGCTAAG
>JBCCHH010000295.1:0-3259 GCA_039028855.1 Pseudomonadota bacterium
GACGTACGGTAGCGAGCTGCGCCCGGAACCGCCCGGCGCTGCGGCCAAGCTGGTTGCACATGATGTGTCGTTCTGGCATTCGATCAGCCCTGCCGCGCTCGAATATATTGATTGTATTACAGCCGATGACGATCAATTCCGCATCGATCTTCCTGCCAAACAGCGCTGGCTCGGCGCGATTGACTGGTCGGCGCGTCGGGTCTGGAGTAAATGTCTGAATATCCTGCGCCTGCTCAAAGCCGCCGGCACTTTTGCCAACGGGTTGGATTATCTGGCCTGGAAAGTCGAACGCCACTCCGGCGTGCGCGTGGAACCGACCGAGCGTATGCGACGTCATCCGCGCGTGGCCGCCTGGGGTCTGGTCTGGCGGCTTTGGCGTGAAGGAGCGTTTCGATGAGTCATGCTGCAAAGAACAAAGCCAAAGCCCATAAAGCCGTCGATACGCCCGGTAGCGCGAGCATGTTGATTACGCTGTTCAGGCGCTATCCTGCACGCAGCCTTGGCGTATTGCTGGCACTGATTGCCGCCAGCCTGCTCGACGGTCTGGGTTTGTCGACGATTCTGTCGATGATCTCGCTTTCGACCGATACCCTCGCCGAAGGCGCGCTGATGTCAAGCACAGAACCTTCGCTGCCCGAGCGCATCATCGGCGATCTGTTCGGTGCATTTGACCTCGAGTTCTCGCTGCTCAATCTGCTGTTTTTCGGTATCGGCCTGATTCTGCTGAAAACCGGTTTTGTCCTGCTGGCCAATCGACAGGTTGGTTATGCCGTGGCGCAGGTTGCAACCGATCTGCGGCTCGATCTGCTGCGTGCCGTGGTTAGCAGCCGCTGGCGGTATTACCTGTCGAAATCGGTCGGCAGCCTGTCAAATGCGATGGCGACTGAAGCCCAGCGTGCTTCCGAGGGTTATCTGCAGGGCGCGATTATGGCCACGCAGGTCATTACGGCCAGCGTGTATGCCTTAGTTGCGGTATTGATCTCATGGCAAGTCACCCTGGCTGCGCTATTGCTTTCGCTAGTTGTGCTATTCAGTCTGAACCTGCTTGTACGAGTGGCTGGCCGTGCTGGGCGCAAGCAGACCGGCCTGCTCAAATCCATTTTGACGATCATGACTGATCAGCTTTCGGCGATTAAACCACTCAAAGCCATGGCACGCGAAGAGCAGATGGATGCCCTGCTCTCGGCCCAGACGCGCGAACTCAACCAATCACTGCGCAAACAGGTCTTCAGCAAGGAAGCGATGAAGGCGCTGCAGGAGGGCATTTTAGTCGTATTGGCTGCGATCGGCCTATTCATTATGCTCGAACAGATCGGCATGGAACTGGCTGCGGTTATGATCCTGATTTTCCTGCTGGCGCGTATCACCGGTTTATTGTCCAAGGCGCAGCGCGCATGGCAGATGACGGCGATCAGCGAAAGCGCGTTTTGGTCATTAACCGAAGCGATTGAAGAGGCGCGCAACGAACGCGAGCCGAAGCACGGTCAGCTCAAACCATCGTTGAATCAGGCCATACGATTCGATCATGTCAGCTTCAGCCATCCGGGTAAACCGGTGTTTGAAGATGCCTCGTTCAGCCTGCCGGTCGGTCAGTTGAGTGTGATCACCGGCCCCTCAGGTGCCGGTAAGACCACGCTGATCGATTTGGTCGCCGGGCTGCTGCGGCCCGACCATGGCCAGATCATGATTGACGCAACTGATCTGCAGCAGATCGATCAGTTCCAGTGGCGACGTTTGATCGGTTACGTGCCGCAGGAGGCATTACTCGTCAATGATTCGATTCTGAATAACATTACGCTCGGCAGCGAAGGCATTACGCGCGAGGATGTCGAGCAGGCGCTGGCTGCGGCCGATGCGCTGAGCTTTGTGCAACAAATGCCCGAAGGTGTCGATACATTCGTTGGCGAGCGCGGTGGCCAGCTTTCCGGAGGTCAGCGCCAGCGGCTTGCGATTGCGCGTGCACTCGTACACCGGCCAAAGCTGCTGATTCTGGATGAGGCGACGAGCAATCTCGACCAGGCTTCCGAACAGGCTGTACTGGCCACTATCGAAGGCCTTAAACAGAACCTGACCATGCTGGCCGTCACACATCATCAGCCGTTGCTGGATCGTGCCAATCAGGTGCTGCGTGTCGAAAACTCGACGATTGTGCGCGTAGATGCCGATACCCAAGGCAAAGACAGTAGCGATTGATCGCACCACATGAAGATGTTTTTCCGTTCTCTCAAGCGCCGCATTGGCAGTCGTATGGTAATCGGCCTGGCCCACTGGGCCGGCCGCGGCGGGCCTCAACGCATCAAAAAAACCGGCCGCCGGCTGGGCCTGCTGCATTATTACCTTGTCTGGCCGTTCAACGGCAAGCTGCGCAACGATATCGCAGTGGCGCTGGATCTGACTCCTGCTGAAGCACGATCCGTGCTGCGGCGGGGTTGGGTGCTGAATGACTGGGCGGCGTTTGAAATTATTGCCCAGGCCAATCCCGAGCTGGATGTTGCAGCGTTGATTGAGCCAGTCACGGTTGAGAGTGTTGATAAGCTCAAGTCCCTGCGCGATCAAAAAAAAGGCGCTGTCCTGCTTAGCATGCACATGGGCAATACGTTACTGGGCGCTGCCCGTCTGGTTCGCGATGGTTATGCCCTGCGCGCCGTTTTTCGCGAGCCGCATCGTTTACCCAAAGGCTATTTTGAGCAGTGTATGGATCGTATCGGCCTGCGCCCGATGGGGATGGATCGAGCCAATCCGGCGCGCGTCGCAATGCAGATGCTGCGCACCCTCAAGAAAGGCGAGATGGTCTATGTGCTGATGGATCAAGGCACCAAAAAAGACGGGGTCGAGGTTGATTTCCTGGGTAAAACCGTGCAGATGCCGACCGGCATCGCTCGTCTGGCGGAACAAACCGGGGTTGATGTGTTTCCGGTTAACCTGATCGACGATGAACCCAATCTGCGCTTCCGTATTGAAGACCCGATTGCCATGGGCGATGATCTTGAGGAAAACGTGCGCAACTTAAGCCGCGCAATGGAAAACCATATCCGTGAATATCCGCATCTGTGGGGATGGCATCACCGTCGCTGGAAGCGGTATCATTTGAAAGATTCGAAACGGAATAGCTGAACCATGCCTTTGATTACCCAACGCGTTGTGCGCGGCCTCGTGCCGTTTTTCGACCCGCACAAAACGCCCAAACTGCGCAACCGGCCGGAAAAAATCATTCTCGGCGTCAAGCCCGGACATCGCCCGTCGGACAAACCGCCCGGGC
>JBCCHH010000296.1:0-3256 GCA_039028855.1 Pseudomonadota bacterium
GCGGTCCTTGATCGACCCGCCGGGATTCTGGCTTTCAAGCTTGGCGTAGAGCGTGCAAGGCCCGGTATCGAGGTGATTGATGCGAACGACTGGGGTATTGCCGATGAGTTCGAGTACGTTGTTGTAAATGGTCATTTTGTTTGGTTTCTTTTGTAGCTCGGCATTGCATACATCTCGAGCGAATGCCTTGGACGTAAGAAATGGATTCTAGCGGTAATGTCAGTTGGGGCGGTTTCAATCATTACTTTGTTTTTAAATTCAAACCAAAGAATAATGCTCAGCCAGCTTCTTGAGCCCATCCTCAATCGATACCCTCGCCCGATATCCCAAATCCCGCTCCGCCGCAGAAAGATCAAACCAGTGCGCAGTCGATAATTGCTCGACCAAAAACCTCGAAATCGGCGGGTCGGATTTGAGTTTTAGTGGTTTCCAGATCGCCTCGACCACAGCCGCAGCGATCAACGCAATCTTCGGTGAGATATGACCGACTTTCGGCGTTTGTCCGGCTGCGCGCAATAATCTCCCGATCATCTCACCATTGGCTACGGGTTCGCCATTACTGATGAAATAGGCCTTACCGGCTGCGGTTGCCGTGTTCATCAAATTGTTCAGCGCCAGTACGTGCGCTTCGGCTGCATTGTCGATATAGACCGTGTCGATCTTTTTCTCCGCCGCCGGCAATTTCAGACGGCCAGCCTGGTTGCGCTGGATCATGCGCGGCAGCAGGTGATTGTCGCCCGGGCCCCAGATCAGATGCGGTCGCAGCGCGGTTGTAAGCAGCGTTTCACCGTCGTTGGCGTCGAGCACCATTTTTTCGGCCGCCGCCTTGGTTGCCGGATACGGTGCGGGGAAGTGTTGGGCCAGCGGTAGCGATTCATCGCCGCCTTCGATATCGCCCCCGGCATGTACCACGCTCGGCGATGAGGTATGCACCAGGTAGCGGATACCATGCTTGCGACAGGCATCAAGCACGTGGCGAGTACCGTTGATATTGGCCCGTTCAAAGTCCTTTGCGTATAAACCCGGCCCGGCCTTGGCCGCCACATGAATGACGGCGTCCATATCAGCGCAGGCGCGACCAACCGCTGCCGCATCGGCAATATCACCGCGATGGCAGATCACACCGAGATCTTCCAGCGCCGGATAGGTCGACCGGTTCAGGCTGGCGACAGCATGCCCTTTGGCCAGCAGCACTTTGCTTACGGCCTGGCCCAGAAAACCGCCACCACCGGTCACGAGTATGTTCATGTTGTTTTGCCTAGGGCCTGTTGACAATGACTCAAGGGCCGCTGCCAAAGGCCATTGTTTCGGCTGGCAAGGCAGAGCGAGCGCGGTGTAGCACCGCTACATGAGCGAGCGATAACGCCGCCAGACGGAACAATGGCCATGGCCAGAAGGGTTGGGGCTGAACACACGCCACTCGGCGTTGCTCGTCGTTCATTTGGAACCATCAAACTTCACTCCTCGCGCCTTGATTGGCGTGTGTTCAGTCACAACAGCAGCCCTTGAGTCATTGTCAACAGGCCCTAATTCAACAGCATGAATTGTAGATCGACCAGTCATTCGGCATCGGGCTCAATCAGTTCCGAAGCCTGCTGTTTGAGCCGATCCAGCAGCAGCTCGAACTGACGCTGCTCCGCGCGATCCAGCGCTGAAATCAGCCGACGCTCATACTCGAGCGCGGCCGGGACAATCTCACGATAGATCGCCTGGCCGGAATCGCTTAAGCTGAGATGTCGCGTGCGACGATCATCGGCGCTGGCTTCGCGCTCGATTCGTTTCTGATCGAGCAGATTGCGCACGGCCCGGCTGATTGCGACCTTGTCCATGGCCGAGCGCTGCGCGACCTCACTGGCTGACAGACCCGGAAAACGTCCGATCAGGGCGATTACGCGCCATTCGGTCACCGACAGCCCGAAGCGCTCCTGATAAGTCCTTGCGATGCCCTGGCTGACTCGGTTGGACAGCACCGAAAGCCGATAGGGCAGAAATTGTTCGAGTTCGAGCATACATCGTCCTTTTGCTTGATTTCTTCTTACTTGATTACTATCAGCGCGATCGAACGCGCAGCTTCAGTATTCCTTGAAATTAGTTTCAAATGTAACTAATATTATCCTTATTCGCAATCCGGCCTTTTTTGAGGAGCTTGTCATGACCGAATCCCGCCCCAACCCGCTTGGTGTATCGCAGTTTGAGTTGATCGAGTTTGCCTCGCCCGATCCTGAACATCTGCATGCGCTGTTCAAGAGCCTTGGCTTCACGGCCGTTGCCCGGCATCGAGAATTGCCGGTCACACTGTATCGTCAGGGTCGGATTAACTTTCTCATCAATGAAACGCCGGATTCGTTCGCCAGCGATTTTGCCGCAGCACACGGCCCGAGTTGCACCGGTTTCGGCTTGCGCGTATCCGATCCCGAATCCGCACACGCGACCATCATGGCCAACGGCGGCAAGGCCGTCAGCGGCCATGTGCGCAAGCTGCCGCTGGACTGCCCCTATATTGAAGGCATCGGCGGCAGCGTGCTGTATCTGACCGGCGGTATCGACCATGTCGAACGCGATTTCGAGTTCGATCCGGCCGTCGATCGCAACCCGGTCGGCGCAGGTTTGACCTTCGTCGATCACCTCACGCATAACGTGTACAACGGCAACATGGGCGACTGGGCCGATTTCTATTCGCGCCTGTTCGGCTTCTTCGAGGTCAAATATTTCGACATCAAGGGCCAGCAGACGGGTTTGCGTTCGCAGGCCATGACCTCGCCCGACGGCTCAATTTCGATTCCAATCAACGAATCGGAAGACCCGAAAAGCCAGATCAACGAGTACCTGGACGAATACAAAGGCGAAGGCGTGCAGCATATTGCGATGTACACCGAATCGATTTACGAAACCATCGAACAACTGCGCGCGAACGGGATCGAGTTTCTCGACACGCCCGATACCTATTTCGACGTGATCGACCATCGCATTCCGAATCACGGTGAAGACGTCGAGCGCATGCGCAAAAACAAGATTCTGATCGACGCGGATGTGAACGATCCGAACAAACAGTTGCTGCAGATCTTCACCCAGACCAACATCGGCCCGATCTTTTTCGAAGTGATTCAGCGCAAAGGCAATGACGGCTTCGGCGAGGGCAATTTCCAGGCCTTGTTCGAGGCGATTGAACGCGACCAGGAAAAGCGCGGCGTACTCTGACGCCGCCTGGATTCTGATATCGACCTTGATCGTCTGAAACTCAGGAGCACCGCATGAA
>JBCCHH010000297.1:0-3256 GCA_039028855.1 Pseudomonadota bacterium
AACGCCATGCAGCAAACCGTATTCCAACTGCTGGGTATTAGCCAGGAAGAGGCACAGGCACGCTTCGGCTTTCTGCTTGAAGCGCTCCAATACGGCTGCCCACCGCACGGCGGCATCGCCTTCGGTATTGATCGCATTGCCGCACTGATGGCCGGAGAGGACTCGATCCGTGAAGTGATCGCATTCCCCAAAACCACCACCGCGTCCTGCCCGCTGACCGGCGCACCGTCGACAGTAGATAAAGGGCAGCTTGCGGAATTGCACATTCATCTTCGTTCATAAGGATTTGCCCAATCGCTCGCACTGATTGAACCTGATCACATTTTTATATGACTTTCACAGATGTGAATAATAAATTGCTGAATTTATTTCATTTTTTCACTATAAGTTCATTGAAATGGTAAACAATAGGCAAGCTTTTCCCAATGAAATATAAAACGGAGCGTTCTCAATGAAACTGCAAACTATCCATAAGCTGCTCGGATCAGCTTCAATCGGTATCATCCTTACTGGATCCCTGCTGGCTAGTGCCACTACGATGGCCCAGGTTGATGGTGGTCCTCAAGCGCCTCGAGCCAACGTCGCCCACCTGGCTCCCTTCGCCGATACGCTGGCAGGTACCGAGGTATCCGTCGAAGTTGAAGGAACTGAAGTCATTTCCAGCGTTGTATTCAACCAGTCCTCCGGCTACCTGGACCTCAGTTCAGTATTTGAAGGCATATCTTTTGAGGTTGATGTCGACGTATTTGCACCACCCGGTGCGGCTACCCCAGCAATTAGTGACACATTTGATCTAAATCCAGATACTGATTACACCATTGCTGCAGTTGGCAATGGAACCCTGCAGCCGCTGGATTTTCTGCTTCTGGACGACAGCCCCGTCCTTCCTGTGCGCGGAGACAACGTGGCGCTGCTGCGTATTGTGCACGCCGCCCCTTTCGCCGATAACGCAACGGATACCGAAGTATCGATCCGGCTTCAGGACGGCACTGTGGTTGCCGGACTGACCAACGTACCCTACGGTGCGGACTCTGGTTTCCTGGACCTGCCACCCGGTACGTATGACCTCCTTATTGCTACGCCGGACGGCAGCACACCGCTGATCGATCCGCTTCCTGTCGACCTCGCTGCGGGTGATATCTTCACAGTTTTTGCCGTAGGCGATATCGACAATCAGCCTCTGGGTATTACGCTCCAGGGAACGGACGGTTCGTTTACATCACTGCCGCTGGCTCGTGGAACTCCTGGAACCGTATCTGTGCCGACGCTCGGCACCATTGGCCTGTTGCTGATGATTGGCCTGTTGGCATTTGTTGCCGTACGTCGCTTCGCCTGAACAGTTCATTCACTTTGAATATGATCACCGGCCGCAGCTGCGGCCGGTTTTCTTCCTGCCTATCCTTGGCTCGCATTGCTAGAATACAGTCAATCCGTTCCAAGTCACTCCTCAATTGAATCCAAAAGACGCTAGTGACAGCACGACCCTGCTTGTTCATGGCCTTTGGTACGGCCGATTCAGCCTGAATCTGCTGGTACGAAGGCTCACTCGAAAAGGGCTGAACTGCCGACGCTTCGGTTATCCAACGGTCAGGCAAACCCTGACCAAGAATGCGCGAAGTCTGTATCACTATGCGCAATCGCTCGAAACGCCGTCACTGCATTTAGTCGGACACAGCCTCGGCGGTCTGGTCATTCTTCGCATGCTGGATGAATTCGGCCGGGATCTTCCGCCTGGCAGGGTCGTACTCCTAGGCAGTCCGGTCCATGGCTCGGCTGTCGCACAACGCTTGACGACGTTAGCCATGATTCGCCCCTTGTCAAAAACGTTGATCGGACGCGCGGCCAGCGGGCTTGAATACGGATTTGCCCATGCGCCGCCCGGTCGCGACGTCGGCATGATTGCCGGCAGCACGAAACTCGGACTGGGCCAACTCGTCAGCCACTTGGATCAGCCGCACGATGGCACCGTGGCGGTCAGCGAGACCCAGCTTCCAGGCGCGACCGACCATATCGTCGTGCAAACTTCGCATACCGGTTTGATTACTTCTAGCCGCGTTGCTGATCAGGTCGAGAGCTTCATTCAGCATGGCCGTTTTCAACACGCTGTCTGAAGTCACTAGAACCACCACACCAGCGCAAACCACAGGACCATGATCACGCCAATCACGACCTTGGCCATGGTGCCAACCAGTACACCGATACTCGCACCCACCCCGGCGCGCATGGAATCTTCGATATTGGCTTTGCCAAGATAATGTCCGATCGCCGCACCGGCAAACGGCCCGAGCAGAATACCGAACGGACCGAAGAAAATGCCCACGATCAGGCCGATGGTCGCGCCCAGAATGGCCGCGCGACCGGCACCAAAGCGACGTGCGCCTTCGGCCGTGGCGATAAAGTCGATCAGAATGGAAAGAATCGTCAGCAAACCCAGCCCGACCAGCACCCACGGCCCGACGATGACAAAACCGTCCATCCAGGCAATGATGATCAGACCAACCAGGACCAGCGGAATGCCCGGAATGGCCGGCAAAATGGCGCCGGCGAAACCGACGATAATGAACAAAACGGCGACGATCCAGCCGATAATGTGCCCTGATTGTTGAATAAACGCTTCCATTGCTCGGCTCCTGTGTACGTCGATAAGCAGTTTTTGCACGCAAATCGTTCAGTTCACGGTCTTCAATGGCGGCAAATAACCACTATTTCAAATTGCTTTTAAGGAATCGCTATGGCTTTTATGCAGCCGCTGACCGAAGACGCGACACCCGAACTGACCGATACGTTCGATCACTTTCGCCAGATTCTAGGTTTTGTACCCAACAGTCTGCTGACGATGCAGCGACGCCCCGAAATTGTACGCGCATTCGGCGTGCTGACCGATGCGGTCATGAACCCATCCGGCAGCGTCGATCCGGCGACCAAACGCCTGTTGGCCCATTTCGCCAGCCGCGCAGCCGGCTGCCAGTACTGTGAAGCGCACTCGCTGATCGCCGCCGGTATCAGCGGTATCAGCCAGGAAAAGCTCGACGCGATCTGGGAGTACCAGACCAGCGATTTGTATAGCGACGCCGAACGCGCCGCGCTGGACTATGCACTGGCCGCCGGCTCGGTGCCGAATGGCGTAGATGAAGAAATCATGCAGCGCCTGCGCAAATACTGGAGCGAAGATCAGATCGTCGAGTTGCTGGCCGCAGTCTGCCTGTACGGCTTTTTGAATCGCTGGAACGATTCCATGGCGACCGAACTCGAAGAC
>JBCCHH010000298.1:0-3242 GCA_039028855.1 Pseudomonadota bacterium
CGCCTGCGGCCGATTCTGATGACCGCAGCCACCACCATTCTGGCCATGATTCCACTGGCCATGGGCGATACCCGCATCGGCGGCGGTGGCCCGGCCTACTATCCAATGGCGCGAGCGGTAATCGGCGGGTTGGCCTTTTCGACCCTGGTCAGCCTGATTGTCGTGCCGTTTGTCTACCTGCAGTTGGATCGCCTGCGTGAGTGGACTCGAATGATTCTGAAACGGTCGATGCAGCGAAGTAACGTCGAGAACGTAGCCGGGTAATAACAAGCCGGAGGGAAATCCAACGAAAAGCGTCCGGCAAGCAGGCTTGCTTATGCCGATGCTGGAGTTTGCGTGATTTTGCCGAATCGGTGATACTAGCGGCTGTTTCAAAACGTGTAGCGAGTGCAGCCCTATGTTGAAGTCCCACCGGAATCCCTTTTCTGTAAGCAGGGGTCTGACCTTTCTGGCTATGACATTACTGTCTTTCCAGGCTGCGGCCAATACCGTCTACGTTGATCTTACCGGGACCTGCGCGGGCAATACGCCCTGCGTAACCACGCTGCAGGAAGCGGCCAATACGGTGACAGATCCGGCCACCATATTGGTATTTCCGGGTGACTACAATGACGCAGTATTTTTTGGGCCTTATCAAAGCCTGGAAATTCAGGCGGTTGATGCATCGGGCAACCCAGCGGTTGGTACGGTCGATTTGATCGGAGCCGGCGGCCGTTTAGTTGACCCGGGTGCTGCTGATCGCGTGAGCATTCGAGGTGTTAACGCGTCCTCCGGCACTAGTGCGTTCGTTATCGATGGTGGATCGGAGGTCGACATTTCAGATGCCGTGATCAGTTCGGAGTCTCGAGCCGGTCTGCAGTTGTCAATAAGCGAAAGTGGAAGTCGGGTCCAAATCCAGAATGTGATCGTCAATGACAATGCTGGCTCCGGTATTGAGCTGGAGCTTGAACCTGAGGTTGAGAATGCTGAATTTTCAATTACGTTGCTTGACGTAACCGCGAATTCAAACACAAGATCCGGTATCGAGATTACTGATGATGATAGTCCATTCATTGATTCGAGCATTGTCAATGTGACGGCATTCAATGTCACCGCTCAAGATAATGAAGCGGGTGATGGTCTGCGGATTGATGCCAATAACGGCACATTTCGAGGCGACAACATCGTCGCGCGCCGCAACAGCGATGATGGTGTAGATATCAAAAATGCCCAAACCCTGATTATCACCAATAGCGAAGCGACCGACAATGACAATGGGCAAGGCGATAGCGGTAGCGACGGTTTCGAACTGGAAGCTTTCGACATCACCGCGGTCGGTCTGGTTGCGACGGGCAATGTGGATGGTATCCAGCTTGAAGAGTTTAATTTTGGGAATAATAACCCGCCGTTCGGGCGGGCTCTGGTTGGCTGTATCGACGTCTCGGGCAATCGAGCGGCCGCCATCAGTGCCGAAAATATGGATGCGTCCAGCAGCGTACGGATTCGACAAAGTAATATTGCGGCCGATAATGGTTTGGGTGTAATTCTTCGCGGAGACTCGACTGCTGACGCCACCGTCTCGGCAACGGGCAACTGGTGGGGTACTGCGAGTGGCCCCACGCATTTAAATAACCCCGGCGGTACAGGTGCCGTGGTCGCCGACGGTATCAATGTGGTCGATGATTCTACTGGAACGATAGCGTTTGGCGGCTTTGTCGCTGCCGAACTGGATACCGGAGCCAACTGCGTAGACGGTCTGTTAGGACCGGTGCAAGTGCCGACCATGAACCGCTTAGGTCTCGTCTTGTTGATCGGGTTGATCATGCTGATCGGATTTGCCGTGGTGTCAAGGCAAGTCTGAGAGCGACTGGAACGAGCAGAAAAAACCGGGCCTGGCCCGGTTTTTTTACTTAGTTTTGGTTCGGCTTACTCAAACCCGTCTATGGTAATTTCATCGGCCGGGCTGTAATCGGGAAGCATGTCAGGACCGTTCACAATGCCCATCGGCTGGTAGTTGTAGTAGTACGGAAAGACCATGCCGAGCTTGTTATTGCCGTGGCGGCGGATCAGAATTTCGCTTAATACGCGCCGAAAGTCGGTAGTGGTCTGAACATCGGCATTCTGATACAGATCATTCGGTCCCAGACCCTGCCAGTCACCGAAGAACTGTCCGCCATTGACGTTGCCGCCCAGTATCAGCATCGGATTACCCGAGCCATGATCGGTACCGTTGTCGGCATTGTTGAACGCACGCCGGCCGAACTCGCTATGCATAACTAGCGTGATCTTGTTTTTCTCGACCGCGCTCATTCGATCCCAGAAGGTGCTAACTGCACGGGCCGTGATATCCATTCGGTTGTAAAAATTGCCAGAGGAGTCGATGTCTGGAACGTCCTGAGGTAGGTTGCCTTGCTCGACATGATCATCCCAGCCGCCCTGGTCTAGTTGGGCAATGCGCAAATCGATGTTGGCCTTGATCAGCCGCTCCAGCGTGATCAGTTTGTCGCTGATCGAATGCAGGTTGTTGCTGCCATCGTCCCGTACCGGATATCGGTTAGAGGGTGGATTGATAGCTAGGTTGTAGTCCTTGTTATTCTGATCGAAAATCCCTTCGACCAGCGTCTGTGCGATCAGCGCCTGCTCGCCAGCGATGCCAGTATCCGTCGAGTCACTGGCGTAGATATTTTGCAGGCGTTGCTCAACTTCCTCTTCGAAGTTGTTGCCGCCAAGGTCGAGATCAAAACTGCCTGGCGAACGCAGCGTGACCGTAGCCGGTTCATTGGTCAGCGATAGCGGTACCTGATTTTCGGCGGCAACGACCGGCATGGTCATGGATAACGGCAGATTGGTAGCGCTGGCCAGATGACGAGTCAGCCAGCCGGTCGAGGTCGTACGTACGCCGTCAATCTGCTCGCCCGGCGGCAAACCCTCGGTTGCGCCGGGTGTGCCCAGTTCCATAAAGCGTTCAGCTTCGAAATGGCTGCGGTTGACGATTGGCAGACCCGTGGCATGTACGATGGCCAAGTCGCCATCGGTCCACAAGTCGCGTAAAGGTGCTGCAGCATTAATCAAACCGAAGCCACCGCCGCCAGGCAGGTTGACCATGGCATTTGCGCCGCTGGTTGGCAACCGTACGCTGGGGCTTGGACGAAGCGTTTCATAAAATCCGCGATCCGGGTGGCCATCACCTGGTGCATAGATGCTTAAGCCATCAATGCCACCGCGCAAGTACAAATAAATCAGAATCTGATCGTTGGTTCCAC
>JBCCHH010000299.1:0-3231 GCA_039028855.1 Pseudomonadota bacterium
AGCTTTACGATGGTCCAATCACACTCTCCATTACCTCGAGAAGAAATCAACCCGCTTAGTGCTGCCCGGCATCTGGCCGGTAATGGTTTCCATAAATCGCACCGAATCGCCGATCGACTCGGCAATGCGATGGAATTTATCGGACTGCTTCGAGTGTTCGACCCAGCCTAGATCCCAATATTCGGGATGGTGCAAATCGGCAAAGCCACCGTCGACCAGCGCACGCACGAAGTTCATGGTCATGGCCGAACGCGCATAGGCACGAATCAAGCGACGCGGATCCGGCCGGCGAGCCGCGGGCGTAAATTCAGGACTATTGACCAGGTCGCCACGATAGCTCGGCAGGCGTTCATCGCCGCGCACTTCGAAATCATCTGAGCGCGGCTTGGCATACTGGCCGGCAAAACGGCCGATGCGCACGACCGGCATCTGCATACCGTGCAGCAGCACCAGCGACATCTGCAGCAGCACTTTTAAACGGTTCGCGATGATGCCGGATTCACATTCATCAAACACCTCGGCACAGTCGCCGCCCTGCAACAGGAAGCGCTTGCCGGCCTGGGCTTCGGCGAGCTGCTGTTTCAGGCTCAGAATTTCCCAAGAAGACACCAGCGGCGGCAGTTTGGCCAGATGACTCAAGGCTTCGGTTAATTCGGCCGAATCGTCATAGGTGGCCTGCTGCAGCGCCGTTTTTTTGTGCCAGGAATCAGGCGCCCAGTCTTGTGGCGTACTGATGGTTTGAAATGTCTTAGTCATAAATATTCAGTCTTTAGTGAATCTTCGTAACGCGAATAACGAAAGCAACATAAGCACAGCGTACCAGACTAGCGTCCAGCCCGGCATGGACAGGCCAAGAAATTGCCAGCTGATCAGCGAACAGTCGCCGGTGCCTTCAAACGCCATGCGAATGGCGGCAGCCAAACCGTCTTGCTCCTGGATGAAGGCAAAACCGGGGCCACAGTCGGGCACCTGGTCGGGCGGCAGATTTTGCAGCCAGATATGCCGTCCTGCCGTGATCAAACCCCAAACACCGCCGGCCCAGATGACCAGCACGTACAGCCAGCGCGCCGCGCCGCGACTGCCGTGGATTAGGCCCAGTAAGGCACCGAACCCCATCACCATGAATGCAATCCGCTGCAGTATGCACAGCGGGCATGGGTCCATGTACCACACATATTGTGCGTAGTAGGCAAAGGCCAGTAATGCGACGCAGCCAATCAGGATCAGACCAAAAATGACCCTCGGCGACTGTCGCATAAATGTTTGAATACTCATTGTTTTATTGTGCCATGTTGTTGGCCGGGGTCAACAGCCATCGCGTTTTTGTCCAATCTGTGCGATGCTCTTGGCCATTCCGATTCCTCATTAAAGACAGACCATGTTGAACAGCATTTCTATTCAGAATATATACGCCGATCTCGACCAGCGTCTTAGTGCCTTGACTCAGAACCGTTCAGCCGTGCTTAGTTCACGCCAGCGCGTCAAACAGGCATTAACCCGGGGTGACAGCATTTACGGCATCAACACCGGCTTCCGTGCGTTAGCGAGCAAGCGCGTCAGTGATAGCCAGCTCGAGCAACTGCAGCGCAACCTGCTGCTGTCCCACGCCTGCGGCACCGGCGACGCGCTTTCGCCCGAAACCACACGGTTGATGTTGATGCTGAAGATTCATGCCTTGGCGCAAGGGTTTTCGGGCATTTCCGAGCCGCTGTTCGATCAACTGCTTGCGTTCTGGCAGCGTGATCTGGTGCCGTATGTGCCAAGCCGTGGCAGCGTTGGCGCTTCAGGCGATCTGGCCCCGCTGGCCCATATGAGCCTGCCGCTGATCGGTCAGGGCCTGTGCTGGAAGCGTGATCTCAGCGGACCGGAGCCGGCCGCTGATTCACTGCAGCGGGTTGGACTCAAGGCTGTCAAACTCGCGGCCAAGGACGGGCTGGCACTGATCAACGGCACCCAGCTCATGAGCGCCTGCGGTGCGCAGGTATTGCATCGCGCGTTAAAACTGCTCAAAGTCGTCGACGTGCTCGGCGCGATGAGTCTCGAGGCGCTGCAGGGTTCATCACGACCGTTCGATGCGCGTATTCATGAGATTCGCCCTCATCCAGGCCAGATCGCATCCGCGGCTAACATCCGCAAACTGCTGCAGAAAAGCGAGATTCTGGAATCGCATCGCGACTGCGGCAAAGTGCAGGATCCCTACTCGCTACGCTGCATCCCGCAAGTACACGGCGCCAGCCGCGATGCATTGCTCTATGTTGCCAGCGTGGTCGAGCGTGAATTGAACTCAGTGACCGACAACCCGCTAGTGTTTGAAGATGGCGATATCGTTTCAGGCGGCAACTTCCACGGTCAGCCGCTCGCACTCACGCTCGACTACGCCGCCATGGCCTTAAGCGAACTGGCCAGCATCTCCGAACGGCGCACCTATCTGCTACTGGCCGGTCACGACGGTCTGCCGCCGCTCCTGATGGCCGACACCGGCATCAACTCCGGCTTCATGATTCCGCAATACACATCGGCCGCATTGGTCAGCGAAAACAAAGTTCTGTGTCATCCGGCCAGCGTCGATTCCATCCCGACCAGCCTGGGCCAGGAGGATCATGTCTCGATGGGTTCGATCAGTGCGCTCAAACTGGTGACCGTACTTCGAAATACCGAGCGCGTACTCGCCGTAGAAATGCTCACCGCGGCCCAGGCACTGGACTTCCGCGCGCCGCTCAAACCGGGCGTGGGCGTACGCATCGCGCATGCCGCCGTTCGCCAAGAAGTTGAACACGCAACACAGGATTACGAAGTCGGGGCCGATATTGAACGGTGCGCTGGATTGTTGTTTAAACCGGACTGGCTGGATGAAATTGAATCCGAGATCGGAACGCTCGACTAAAGTCATTGCCAAAACCGCAGTTACGTCTTTGATCAATCATGTACTCAATCAAGCGCCGTTCAGCATAGCCAGGTGAGCGCGCCTTTCAGATACACTCGGCACGGTCATGAACGCAGAATCTTGTCAATGGCTTTGCCCCTGGCGAGCTCGTCTATGAGTTTGTCCAGATAGCGAATTTTCTGCATCAGCGGATCGTCCACCTCTTCAACACGCACCCCGCAAACCACGCCCTTGATCAGGGCCGCGTTCGGGTTAAACATCGGTGCTTCGGCAAAGAAATCCGAGAAGTTTTTTTCGAGCTCCATCTGCCCGTCCAAACCCTGCTGACTATAGCCCGTGAGCCAGCG
>JBCCHH010000300.1:0-3224 GCA_039028855.1 Pseudomonadota bacterium
AAGCGATGGAAAAGGAAATCGATAGTGGGCCAAAAAAAACAAATGTGAACTTATGTGCTGAAACTTCAGTCCTTCATGGCTGGACTACGTATTCAGAATATTTGGATAATGAGAACAAGCCTAAAGTGATCCCTATTACTGGCGGATCGGGAACATTCCAGGGCCTAGTCTGTTCACGCGTTGGCAGAAACGTTACGTCTAAGACTGTACTCGACCGCCTGTTGGAATCAGGCAATGTTGAGATTGTTGATAAAAACTTTGTCCAGATTATCGATAGATTCTTTCAACCTATAAAGCCCTCCGAATATGTTGTTTTGGATGTGGGATCAAATGCAATTTCTAGATTGGCTCAGACCATAGTGCACAATCTTAAAGCTGTTCATGATGAGGATAGAAATCTACAACAAGTCCGTTGGTGTAGATCAATACCCACACAACAACTTGGAGAAGTATCAAAACGAATAAGAAAAATGATTAAGCGAAACATCTTAGAGATTGAAGAAATATTAGACGCCGCGGAAGTGAACGATGAACAGGAAAATGTTTCCCTACTCGGAGCTGGCTGGTTTGTTTTTAAGAGCTAATAGATCAGTAGGAGATTCAGTTTTCCAGAACTTTTATGCTCGAAGACCTGGCGTAGAGCAAGTGCTTTTTTGCCCTTGAACGTTCCGGGTTCAGGCTAATAGAACGACGGCAAGTGATGATCTGCTGGATTGCGCCCCTCAGCCTGCAGTGTCATCTTGGCAGTCGGGGTGGGAGGACGCTGCCGGTGGGCAGCGTCTTTTTTTTGGGTTGTTCTAAAAAGGCGCGCTGCCTGGTGTTCTTGGGTAAGGAATGACGTCACGGATATTGCTCATTCCGGTAATGTAGTTGAGCAGGCGCTCAAAGCCGAGTCCAAAGCCGGCATGCGGTACGGTGCCGTAACGACGCAGGTCGAGGAACCAGTCGTAGTCTTCTTGCTGGACATCATGTGCGCGCATTCTTCGCGTTAGTACATCCAGACGTTCCTCACGTTGACTGCCACCGATAATTTCACCAATGCCGGGTGCGAGCACATCCATGGCGGCGACAGTTTTTTCATCATCATTCAAGCGCATGTAAAACGCTTTGATTTCGTCCGGGTAATTCATGACGATGACGGGCGCCTGGCAGTGTTGCTCAGTCAGGTAGCGCTCGTGCTCGGTCTGCAGATCGAGACCCCAGTCCGGTTTGAATTCGAATTTGCGCCCGCTGTTTTGCAGCACGCGAATGGCTTCGCCATAATCCATACGCACAAACGGACTTTCAATCAGCTTTTCGAGTCGCGTGATTGCGCTGGGCTCGATACGCTCTGCGAAAAAAGCCATGTCATCCGGGTGTCGTTCGAGCACGTCGCTGAATATCGATTTAAGGAAATCTTCAGCCAGTTCCGACAGATCTTCGAGATCAGCAAAGGCGATCTCGGGCTCGATCATCCAGAATTCGGCCAGGTGCCTGGCCGTGTTGGAGTTTTCGGCTCTGAAGGTCGGGCCAAAGGTGTAGACCTTGCTCATGGCCAGACAAAAGGCTTCGACATTGAGCTGGCCGGATACGGTCAGATACGTTTCCTTGCCGAAGAAATCCTTGCTGAAATCGACCAAGCCTTGATCGGTTCGTGGAGGGTTGTTCGCATCGAGCGTGCTGATGCGAAACAGTTCGCCGGCGCCTTCGGCATCAGATGAAGTGATAATCGGGGTGTTGACCCAGTAAAAGCCGTTGCGATCGAAATAATCATGAATCGCTTTTGCTGCGCTGTGTCTGATGCGAGTGATCGCACCAAAGGTATTGGTGCGCGGACGTAGATGTGCGACCGTGCGCAGAAATTCGAAGCTGTGCCGCTTGGGTTGTACTGGGTAGGTGTCTGGATTTTCGACCCAGCCCAATACCTCGACTTCAGCAGCCTGAACCTCAAATGCCTGGCCGCGACCTTTGGATTCAACCAGTGTGCCGTGGCAGCGAATCGAACAGCCTGCGGTTAGATGCAGAATGGTGTCGTGGTAGCCGGGCAGGGCCTGGTCGGCGACAACCTGCAGATTGGCGATGCTCGAACCGTCATTAACTTGAATAAATGAAAATCCGGCTTTGGAGTCGCGGCGCGTGCGCACCCAGCCCTGGATGGTGATCGGCGAGCCGGCATCAATCTTGCCGGCAAGAATGTCGTGGATTGAGGCTTCTGCCATCGATTTGCCTTAACTAATGTTTGGATAACGAACCTGAACGCGAAATGATAGAATATTCCCGCAGACAAATTACATGAACGCGGCACTTTTATTTTGAATTTTCGGACCCGATATTCATTCAAGCTATGACTGAAAGCTCTACATCTGTTCATCTTAGTGCCAGTGCTGCCGAGCGCGTGCAGGAATTCATGCGTGCCGACGGTGGCGTTGGCCTGCGTCTGGGCGTCAGGAAAACGGGTTGTTCGGGCTGGGCCTATGAGGTCGGTCTGGCCGAATCGGTAGCCGAAAACGATCATGTATTTGAAGATCATGGCGTGAAAATTTTGGTTGACGATCAGGCGTTACCGTTTCTTTCGGGAACTACGGTCGATTTCGTCCAGCAGGGCCTGAACTATACGTTCGAGTTCGATAACCCGAACGTTAAAGACGCCTGCGGCTGCGGTGAGAGTGTTACTTTTGGTTGAAGCGGCTTTTACGGTTTAAAACGCTTCGGAATCCAGCGCAAATTTCCGCTTTATTTTGTCTTTCCTATTGACTGGAGTGTGTAATTGCCCGACAATAGCGGGCTTCGTCTGAAAGCGGCGAAAATCCGGAGTGCGCCACTTGTCTGGTGATAGCCAGCATCTGCGCTGAATGCCGGAGGGGTACTCAAGCGGTCAACGAGGGCAGACTGTAAATCTGCTGGCTATGCCTTCGCAGGTTCGAATCCTGCCCCCTCCACCACTTTAGACCGGGCCGGTGTAGTGTTTTTGCGGCAAGGCGGGTGTAGTTCAAGGGTAGAACCTCAGCCTTCCAAGCTGATGATGGCGGTTCGAGTCCGCTCACCCGCTCCAATCGGCTCAGTACAGTCGGGCCGAAGACGACACGCCTGTTGGTTGAAGCCAGGGCAGAAACCCGAAATGCAGTTTGAAGCGATCGGGTTTATTTTTTGAGATTTTAGGTTTGAAATCAATGGTTTTTCGATTTCAAACCAGCGATTGAAATAGTACAGGCCCGCGTAGCTCAGGCGGTAGAGCACTCCCTTGG
>JBCCHH010000301.1:0-3221 GCA_039028855.1 Pseudomonadota bacterium
CGCGCGGTCGTGTAGTTGAAATCTACGGCCCGGAATCGTCCGGTAAAACCACGCTCACGCTGCACGCGGTGGCCGAAGCACAGAAAGTCGGTGGCACGGCCGCATTTGTCGATGCCGAACACGCGCTGGATCCGGCCTATGCCGAAAAACTCGGCGTCGATGTCGACAATCTGCTCGTATCCCAGCCCGACACGGGTGAGCAGGCGCTCGAAATCACCGACATGCTGGTGCGCTCCGGTGCGGTCGATATCGTGGTAGTCGATTCGGTTGCCGCGCTGACGCCGCGTGCCGAGATCGAAGGTGAGATGGGCGATTCGCATGTCGGCCTGCAGGCACGATTGATGAGTCAGGCGCTGCGCAAGCTGACCGGCAACATCAAGCGCACCAACTGCATGGTCATCTTCATCAATCAGATTCGCATGAAGATCGGCGTCATGTTCGGCTCGCCTGAAACCACCACGGGCGGTAATGCACTGAAATTCTAGTCCTCGGTGCGGCTGGATATTCGCCGCATCGGTGCGCTCAAGCGCGGTGATGAAGTCATTGGCAACGAAACGCGCGTGAAAGTGGTCAAGAACAAAATGGCGCCGCCGTTTCGTCAGGCCGTGTTTGAGATTCTCTACGGCGAAGGCATTTCGCGTGAGGGTGAATTGATCGAACTGGGCGTCGAACACAAGATCGTCAACAAGTCCGGCGCCTGGTATAGCTACGGCGACGAGCGCATTGGCCAGGGCAAGGATAATGTACGAACGTATCTGCGCGAGCACCCCGAGATGGCGGCCGAGATTGAGCAGCGAATCCGTGGCATTCTACTCGGCAAGCCAGAGGCGGCTGAAGAGGAATCGTCCGATTCGCCTGAGCCGGCCGAAGCGACGAGCTGAGCTATCACGGTTTGTGCGTAATGGCGTCCGAACCCAGCACAGACCAGCTTAAGCGTGAGCTTCGTGATGCCGCGCTCAAGCTGCTCGGTCGGCGCGATCACAGCAGCAAGGAATTGACCGATAAACTCGCTCAGCGCGGCTTTGATGGCCAGCTGATTGAGCATGTGCTGGCTGAGCTGAGTCAGTCCGGTTTGCATTCCGAGCAGCGCTACGCGGAAAGCTATGCCCGTCAGCGTGCCATGAAAGCCTACGGCCCGCTGCGCATCCAGGCCGAGCTGGCGCAGCGCGGCCTGAGCCGAGAGCAGATTAGCGAAGCGCTGAATGCGCTCGACATCGACTTTGCCGAGCAGGCGCGCAGTTTTTACCTGCGCAAATACCGCCAGCCGATTTCCGACTATGGCGAAAAAGTCCGCCGTAACCAGGCCATGGCTCGACGTGGTTTTACCGGCGAACATTTGCGTGGCCTGTTGGACTGAGCCTTAGGAATCGCTGATGGCCAAAGCCAAAACCCGCTACGTCTGCAACGAATGCGGCGCCAGCCAGTCGAAATGGGCTGGGCAGTGCCCGGACTGCGGTGCCTGGAATGCGCTCGAAGAAGCCATGGCCGAGCCTGCGGCGGCGAAAAACCGTCGTGGCGGTTGGACCGGTCATGCCTCAGCCGACGTAGTTCGGCTGGGCGCTGTCTCGACTGAAGACACGCCGCGCTTTCCAACCGGTTCAAGCGAACTTGATCGCGTGCTTGGTGGCGGACTGGTGCCGGGGTCGGTCATTCTGATCGGCGGCGATCCGGGCATCGGAAAATCGACCTTGTTACTGCAAACACAGGCCAGCATCGCTGAGCAGCGCAAAACGCTGTATGTGACCGGCGAGGAATCGGCCGCGCAAGTCGCAATGCGCGCCGGCCGACTCAAACTCGATGCCAATGCGCTCGACTGTCTGACTGAAACCCAGCTTGAAACCGTGCTCGCTACCGCGGCCGCATCCAGGCCAGATTTCATGGTCATCGACTCGATCCAGACGCTGTGGACCGAGGCTCTGCAGTCGGCACCGGGCGCGGTCGCTCAGGTGCGAGAGTGTGCCTCGCGTCTCGTGCAGTTCGCCAAGCAGAGTAACTGCGCCGTGGTGCTGGTCGGTCATGTCACCAAGGAGGGGGCGCTGGCCGGGCCGCGCGTGCTTGAGCATATGGTTGATGGCGTGCTGTATTTCGAATCCGATTCCGGCAGCCGCTTTCGCCTGATCCGCTCGGTCAAGAACCGCTTTGGCGCGGCCAACGAGCTTGGCGTGTTTGCCATGACCGATGTCGGCCTCAAACCGGTGTCCAATCCGTCGGCGATTTTCCTGTCTGATGAAGAAGACCCGGCGCCCGGTAGCTGCGTACTGGTCACGCGCGAAGGTTCGCGGCCGATGCTGGTTGAAGTGCAGGCGCTGGTTGCACCATCGAGCCTGTCTCAACCAAGACGTGTCGCGGTCGGTATCGACCCGGGCCGACTGGCCATGCTGCTGGCGGTCATGAACCGGCACTGCGGTATTCAGTTGAACGATCAGGATGTCTTCGTCAACGTCACCGGCGGCATCCGCGTGACCGAAACCGCATCGGATCTGGCCGTTGCGCTGGCGATCCAGTCGTCGCTGCGTGAGCGATCGCTGTCACGGCAATGCGTGGCGTTCGGTGAGGTCGGCTTGTCGGGTGAATTGCGGCCTGTATTCAACGGCGAAGAACGCCTGCGCGAAGCGGCCGCACAGGGCTTCTCAACCGCGCTCGTGCCGCAGGGCAATATCAAGGGAGTCAAAGCGAAATTGACGATTAAAGGCTGTCGGCGATTGGCCGATGCGCTGGCGGCAGCGCGCGAGTAGTTGCTGAGTTTTTGGCCTAAATTCAGTTTGAATGGCACGCTTGACGGACATCGGGTCGTAGCAAATCCAAACCAATCAACTCTTCCTAATCCATCACCCCTAAGTTATAATGCGCGGCTGTTCCGAGCGCCTGGTCGCGGGCGTTCGGTGGTTTAACCAGCAGTGTCCTCAAGTGACGCCGGCAGAGGTCTTGTACTCTTGGATGATGTCCTATGCATGCTGCAAATCTTCCTCCCTGAGCCAAGTGTTCTCCGATGCATAATATCCGGTCCACCGGACCTGGTCCTCCCGCCGAGCTGCTGGATAATTGTGGCTGAGGATACGCTCCACCGTATAGTCCAGAGCTCTTTCTACCTGAATGGGCTCCGGCGGGCTATCTGCAGTGCCGCCTGCATGATGTGCTCGAAGCAGAGACACATGGAAGACAGGATGGACTCTACTGAATCTACCTGCTAGGTCAAGCTTGTACGCAAGCTCACCTACCCG
>JBCCHH010000302.1:0-3209 GCA_039028855.1 Pseudomonadota bacterium
ATGCAACAGTGGATTAACCGTATGTTCGTTGTTGATGTAAACGATATTCCATCCGCTGCGCAATAGCATGATCCAATTGATTAAATGCAATGCAAGCAACTTCGTATACGCAATCGCCAGTCATCGTGACGAGACCGGAACCGGATCATGCTGATTTGGTTGATGCAGTACGGCAACGCGGCTACCCGGTCATCCATTGCCCTGCGTTCCGTTTACGCGCATCGGATTGCGCTCTCAGTGTTACCGAACGAACCGCGCTATGCGTTAAAACCGACGTACTGATTGCGGTCAGCCCGATGGCTGCAAGATCCACCCTGAAATGGTTTACGCCTGAATTGCTGGCAAACTGCTGCATCATTGCACCTGGCGCGACTACGGCTTCGGTTTTTCTCGAACAGGGTCTGGACGTGACCGTTCCCCCCGCGCCTGGAAGCAGCGAAGCGATTTTGAGCTTAACTGAACTTCAGCAGGTCGCCGGCCAGACCATCGTGCTGGTTGCTGCCGCTGATGGTCGAAGCCTGTTGACTGAGACTCTGCGGGCACGCGGCGCAAGCGTGCGCAGCCTTGAGTTATATCGACGCGAGCCGCTGCCGCCTGCGACGCGTTTTCTGCAGTGCCTTGATCATTCAGCGGGGGGCGGTGACAGCATCAGCCTGGTTTCGAGCGGCCTGGCATTTCACCACCTATGCGAGGCGTTGAATGAAACTCAGCTTCGTAGCTGGTTGAACTCGACTTTCATCGTGTCATCTGATCGTTTGAAAGCAATCGTAAGCCATATAGGTGCCGGTCGAATCGAGCTTGCCAGAAGCGCAGCAGATGTCGATATGCTGCGCGCATTGGACGGGATTGTCGGGACCTAATCGCCCCCGCACTTGGGCATTATCCGTTAGCATCGGCTTGTCGAACGAAAAGAGAATTTCATGAACGATCAGCATAAAGACGATCAGGCGTCGGAAGAGACAGAATCGACCGATGAGAAATCGACTGATCAAAAGCAGCCGAAACCACCGCAGAATGCTGAGAACGTCGAGTCACAAAACAGTCTGGCGTCTGATACCGCATCTGCAGATCAAGCGGAGGCAGACAGCGAAAAATCCATCAGCAATCAAGGCAAACATGGGCCCATTCCCGCACTAGTTAAAACCGATAAAGGTTGGGCTGTTCTGGCACTGTTGATCGCGCTGCTGGCGATCGCTTTGGCCAGCTACCCGTACTGGTCGTGGCGGATTGCAGGGTTGCCAGCACCGAACGATCACAGTGATACATTAACCGAACTGCGGCAGGAGCTCGATCAACTGCAGCGTCAGCGAGCCTTGATGCAAGCTGAGCTGGAACGGCAAATTGAAGGTCAGGATCATTCGATTCGCCAACTCGGCAATCAACTCGAGGAAATTCAGCAAACTATAGCGTCGCAAAGTCTGCTGGATGATCAGTTTGACGCACGAATTGCCGCGCAGATTGAGTCACTGCTGCAAACCGAGTTGCAATCGCAGTCTGAGCTGCAGCAGGCATCACAGGCGACAATACAGGCGCAACTCGATGAGCGGCTGACTACAATGTTGACCGATCTGGATAGTCGGATCGAATTGCTGCAAAACCAGCAGGCTGAGGTCGAGTCCAATCATTCGAATCGCATGCAGGTGTTTGAGGATCGTAATCGCGAGCAGTTTGAGCAAATGACAACACGGCTCGAATCGGTTGGTCAGGAACTCGATGACACAAGTCAGAATGCTAGCGAGCGGCTGCTGCTGGTTCAGCTTGAAGCGCTGCTGGCGATGGGTCAGGATCGACTAGAACTGGCTGGCGATGCGGCCGGCGCCAGAATGGCGCTTGAACGTGCACTGCAACGCCTGCAAACTCAGGATATCGCCGAGTTTGCAGCGCTGGAGCAAAGTATTCGACGTGAACAGGGCCTGATTGAGAAGTATCTTGAGGATGATTCCGGACTCAGTGTCGAACGGCGCTTTATCCGGCTGAATGAACTGGCCGAACAGGTGCCTGAATGGCCGGCACACGACCAGATCGCTTCATCTTCGACGCAGTCTGATGCTGCAAGTGATGCCGCAGCCGAAGGCTGGGGCGCACGTGTCGGTCAGGCGCTGAGCGGTTTGGTGCGGATCGAGAACGTTGATCAGGCCGGGCCTTCGGCACCAGAAATTGAACAGACGCGCATACGGATCCAGCATGCCTTGCGCGCCGCCGCACTGGCTGGTGCGCGGCAGGACTGGGATTTGAATCAGGCCTTGATTGAAGTGGTGCGGCACGATATGCAGACGGTGCTGAATACCCGCTCGAGTGCAGTCATGCAGGCGATGGAAGAGCTCGACACACTTAAAGCCAGACCGGATCGCTCTGGAATTCCAGCACTGGGCGAGGCGCGCGAGCGGGTGATCAGTCTGTTGGAGCGCTCGTAGTGAAGCGCTGGGTCATCGGTATCTTATTGATCGCGACCGTTGTACTGGCTGTCGTTGGGGGAGCCTGGCTGGCACCGATTCTGGTCGAAAACCCGGGTTATGTGCTGATCCGGATTGGCGACTGGCGTATGCAAATGTCCGTGCTGGTATTGGTCGGTGCGATGCTGTTGTTCTGGCTGGCGATTTCGCTACTGGTCGGTTTTTTTCGCATGCCAGGCAGAGCCATGCAAAAGATGAGGCAGGTGCGTCAGCGCAAGCAAATGAATCAAGGCCTGCTGGCCTTGTCCGAAGGCGATTGGGATGGCGCTGAACGCGCGTTGGCGCGCGCGATGCGTAGCGAACCTTCGACCGCGGGTTATCTGGCGGCCGCGCGTGCTGCACAAGGTCAGGCAGCGCTTGAGCGACGTGACGAATATCTTGCATTGGCCGATCGAAGCTTTGGCAAGAAACATTTTGTGACCGCACTCACTCGTGCGCGTCTGCTGATGACCGAGGACCGGCCGGAAGAAGCCATTCGTCTGCTCGAACCGCTGTATTTGAAAAAACAGAAGCATCAGGGCGTACTGAAACAACTGCTACAGGCTTATCAGCAGTGCGACCGCTGGCATGAAGTGCGGCTTTTGATTCCAGCCACGCAGAAAGCCGGCATTATCGATGCGGAACGTGCTGTCGAGCTCATGCAGCTTGCGATTGCACGCGAGCTGCAGGCGGCTCCGGATCTTGATGCTTTACATCATGTGCAAAAAGGGCTGAGTCGTGAACAACGTCAGCAAACCGAAGTGGTTACTGCATTTG
>JBCCHH010000303.1:0-3191 GCA_039028855.1 Pseudomonadota bacterium
CGAGCAGCGATTCGCTGATCGCGGCGCAGTTCAAGCGCACCAGCGGTTGATCCCAGCGCGGTGAAAGATAGTGCAGCCGTTCGGCAATGAGCTCTTTGCCAGTGCCGCGTTCGCCGACAACGAGCACCGGCCGATTCAGTGCAGCCGCGCGCGAGACCTGCTCCAGCATGCTTAAAAACGCCGGCGATTCGCCAATGATCGGTTGTTCATCGCGTTGCATGGCGTTCATCTTAGGGCAGATCGGTGGCTGGCTGCAGCCGCAGTTGCCGATCAGCCTGGGCCTGCACGGTTGCGGGTGTGAACGGTACGATCCAGGGCTGGCCGGCGAGAAAGTCGTTGAGAAAATCGTCGAAATGCGGGCTCAATGGGTGGCCGGACTGACCCATGGTCAGGTTGAGTGTGAATTGATCAGGATCGGCCCAGTCCATGACGAAGCGCATGCTGGCCCCGGCCGCGGCTGACAGTCGCGCCTGATCGGCATGCCAGCGATGGTAGGTCACGTTGAGACTGCCCGGTCCGCCGCCGATCGGAATCGGGCCGCGGCTTAAGTTCAACCAGCGGTCAAGAATACCGGCGCTTGCCATTGGATGACGGATGGTCAAGTGCTGGATGCTACCGAGCGGCCGCATGCCGAGTTTGAGTGCATCCTCAAACGCGCGCTCGGTGGCCTGATCGAGCGTCATGCCGGCGACTTCGATGGCTTCCGGTGGCTGGCTCATCCAATCATCAAGCAGGGTGCGGCTGATGCGCCAGTCGTCGAGTTCGCTGTCCTCGAACAGATGCTGCGGCAGAAACTGCCACCAGCGCGCAAACAGGCCGGCCAGGTCGGATTCGGCCGCCATCGTGCCATCCCAGATGCGGAATTCGTCGGCAATTTGAGTACGGTCGCTGCGCTCGGCCGCATCGGCCAGTATGGCTTTCCATCGCAACGCGCGTTCGGAGCACTGATCGAGCTGCATACGGCGCATATCGTCGGTATCGAAGAGTCGATCCTGACTCAGCCAGTCGGCCGCGCGACGCATGCGTAAATGTTTGTAAAAACCCGGCATCGGCCAGCCGTTGTATTCGGTTGCTGCCTGGTTATTGGCATTGGCCAACCAGTGCTGGTCGGGATTCAGCGCAAACGGGCGATCTTCCGGTTCGAGATAGCCGAGCCAGTAATTTTCTGCAACCGTGCCGTCGAGTGTCTGGTAGAACTGCCGGTGTTGGCGTTTCGGTATCGGCGTGCTCTGCACATAGCCAATGTTGCCGTCGCGGTCGGAATAACTCCAGTTGACCGATAGCGCGCCCATGTTGCTGGCTGCAGCGCGAAACTGCTCGTAGTCTTGCGCCCGGTTGAGCGCAAACGCGTTTTCGATCAGACCGGCCACGGGCAGATCGAAACCGGCCCAGTGCATGATGGTGATGTTCTCTTCACCCGGTTCGAGCACGATGCCGCGCGCGGTTGACTGGATTTCGCGCTCGACGATGTCATCCAAACCTCGCACACGAAAGGTCTCGGTTCGCGTCAGGATGGACTCAGGCCCGTTCGGGCCGATGGCAAAGGTATTGTCACTTTCGTCCAGCGGCAGCTCATACCACTCAAAAAGGTCCACTGGCGCGACGGTAAACGCAAAGGCGATCTGTCCGTTATGCCCCATGGCGACAAACGGCAAACCCGGTGGCGTTACACCGAGCACGTTCAAGCTCTCGTCCGAATGCAGCCCGGCCGCGTACCACAGACCCGGTGCCATGGTGTAATCCAGGTGCGGGTCGGCAGCATGCAGCGCGTGATCGCTGGCCGATTTCTGCGGTGCCACAGCCCAAGTGTTCGAGGCATCGGTCATGCGCGCCGTCGGAATGCTGGGCAGGCCCCAGTCGGGCAGGGAGTTGAGCCATTCGGAGCCGGCATCGCCATAGGTCCGACCGACTGCACGCCAGGCTTCGGCCAAACGCTGGACAAGCGTCTGCGGATACCAGGTCTGGTAATAGGCCAGCGTCAGCACATCGTTGATCTGCCACGGCGCTGGCACCTGGCCGAGCAGCTTGAACGAGGGCGGTTCGGGCTGATGTTCGATGTATTGATTGATGCCGTCGACATAGGCGCGCAGTAAATATTCGACTTCGGGCGACAGATCGGGCGGCTCCAGTTCAATCCGCCGGGCAAAGCCGAACTGGCGGTGTAATACATCGCTTTCGAGCCCGCCTGGGCCGATAATTTCGGCAATCTCACCGCGCGCGACTTTGCGCATCAACTCCATCTGAAACAGTCGCTCGCCGGCATGCAGCCAACCCAGCGTACGAATCGCATCGGCGTCGGTCTGGCTGTAGATGCGCGGGATGCCGCGTGCATCGAACAGAATGTTGACTTCGGCTTCAAGACCGCTGAGTTCGATCTGGCCCGACATCGTCATCACGCTGCGTTCGAGATACCAGCGGCCGCCGAACCAAGCCGCAATCAATAGTGCAATCAACGACAGCAGACTGGTGATGAATACACGTTTGAAGTTCAGTCGTAAACGGTTCGAAGTCATGTAAGCATGCTTAAGCGGTATTGGATCGACGCATTATGCCTTTTGTCGCACATGTTGTTCCAATCGACTACGGCAATGGCTGCAGCCGTGCTGGCTCGCGCTAAAATAGCCGGCTTTCATTTGTGTTGAAGAATAGCCATGCCAAAAGCCAGTGAAATCAAACGTGGATTCGTCGTCGAGTATCTACAGCGAGTCTGGGCGGTACGCGATATCAGCCGCTCAACGCCAACCGCACGTGGCGGCGGCACGCTGTTTCGCTTCAAACTCGAAGCCATACCGGGCGGCGATCGTCAGGAACTCACGCTCAAAGGCGATGAAACGCTGGTCGAGGCCGATCTGATCCGTCGCCAGAGCACGTTTTCCTATGCCGACGGCGATGAACTCGTGTTTATGGATGACGAAGATTTCAGCCAGTATTCGCTGAATCCATCGGCGATCGGCGAGGCGGCCGGCTATATCACTGAGGGCTTAGCCAATATCTATGTGCTGCTGATTGATGGTCAGCCGGCTGCGATCCAATTACCGCAATCGGTCGAACTGGAAGTAACCGATACTGCGCCGGTTATCAAAGGCGCGACGGCGAGCAAGTCGGCCAAACCAGCCACGACCGAAACCGGACTCGAAGTGATGGTGCCGGATTACATCACGCCGGGCGAGCGCGTGCGCATCAATACCGAC
>JBCCHH010000304.1:0-3178 GCA_039028855.1 Pseudomonadota bacterium
GACTTTAGAAACTCAGCTTGAATTCGATCAGCTAACGCTGAGCGGCCACGCCGAATAGCTTCAAAATACAATGATGTAGCTAATAAAGTCAGCGTAACTATGCGTTGCTGTCCATCAACGACATGATTTCTTTGTTCTTCGTTAGTAAGAATAACAAGACCTAAGAAGTAAGAATCAACCTCGAGACTACTGCACAGGTCTTGCCAAAAATCAGCAACTTCTTCGTCCTGCCATGAATACTCCCGCTGATATTGGGGAATCTCGAAGGTCGTATTGGAGAACAAAGCCCCAACAGATATTGCGTCAGCCTTTAGTGGACTGGTCACGACGAAAATCCGAAAAAGGCAGGATGCGAAAACATTGGGCATCCAATTCGAAGGTTTCTAGTGTAATTGTGCACCACGCTAACGCCAAGCATCTTTATATCTAATCTCTCGAAAAACCCTAGGGCAAACATAATCCATAAACAACATCCTACACGCTTTTGGCATTGAGCAGAATATGTCTATCTCATTGCTGACGGAGCACAGCACAGGCATGATTCGAACATAACACCCAACGAGGCATTTTTTGCTGCTCGTCTTTGCTACACGTAAGTTGAGTCTATCGTTGAATTTATGCACTATAGGGTTTTATATTTGACTTTAAAAGCCGTCCAAATCTGCGTACATCTGCGTAATCTGCGGTCAAACAGCCTTTCTCCTTAAATCAAATTAATCTCCCTTAACCGCTGCATCAGATACCCGTGCGAAGTAATCGGTTCAGGGTAGCGATTCGGGTTGTCTTCGGTAATGCACTGCGGCAATGTCTCGATGACGAAATCCGGATTCGGGTGGAGGAAGAACGGGATGGAGTAGCGGGCCTGTCTTGCCGCTTCACCCGGCGGGTTGACGACGCGGTGGGTGGTGGATTGATAGACGTGGTTAGTCAGCCGCTGCAGCATGTCGCCCACATTCACGACAATCGTGCCTGGCAGGGTGGTGACCGGTATCCATTCGCCGTGCTTGTTCAGCACTTCAAGGCCCTGCTCTTTCGAGCCGATCAGCAGCGTGATCAGGTTGATATCTTCGTGCTGCGCCGCGCGCACGGCGCCCGGCGCGGCGTTATGGATCGGCGGGTAGTGAATCGGGCGCAGGATGGAATTGCCCATGTTGACTTTGTCAGCAAACCAGTCGGCCGGCAGACCGAGATCGAGCGCGATCGCGGACAGCATGCGTTGCCCCAGGTTATCCAGCGCACCGTACAGCGCCAGTGCGGTGGCGCGGAAATCGTCCACTTCGGGCGGCCAAAGATTCGGCAGCAGAATTTCCGGATGCGGGTTGTCGCCCTCGACTTCGCGGCCGACGTGCCAGAACTCTTTCAAATCGGGCACGTCATGGTCTTTGGCCTGCTCGACGCCAAAGCCGGTATAGCCACGAGCACCGCCCATGCCCGCTTCGTGATAGTGCTGCTTGGTGTCATCATCCAGCGCGAAAAACTCGCGGAAGCAGGCATAGGCCTGGGCGGTCAGCTTGTCGCCCAGACCGTGACCGGAAATGCCGACAAAGCCGTATTCACGATAGGCCTGGCCCAGCGCTTCGGTAAATTCATCGCGCTGGCCGCTGAAGCTCTGCAGGTCCAGTACGGGTATGCCAAATTCATTTTCGCTCATGGGTGTTCTCCCTGTTGTACGACATCAGCCAGCGAGCGCGCCAACTGCTGCACCTGTTGTTCATCGCGGCCTTCGACCATCACGCGCACGACCGGCTCGGTGCCCGACGGACGCAACACCACGCGACCAAAGCCATTCAACTGTTTTTCGGTCGATTCAATCGCATGCTGTACGCGAGAGTTCCGGCTCAGCGCATCGCGCGCTTCGGCCTGCAGCGGCACGTTGATCATAATCTGCGGATAGCGGTGCATGGCTTCAACCAGCGAAGCCAGCGACTGACGGCTGTTCGCGATTACTTCGAGTACCTGCAGCGCGCTGACAATGCCGCAGCCGGTCGCCGCTTTATCAAGGCAGAGTATATGACCCGACGCTTCACCGCCCAGCACCCAGTCGTTCGCTTCGAGACGCTCGTGCACGTAGCGATCGCCGACTTTGGCGCGGACAAATTGAATTTTGCGCTGATGCAGGGCTTCTTCCAAACCGAAATTGCTCATGACGGTGCCGACCACGCCGCCGTTCAGTTGATTGTGCTGCTGTCTGGCATTCGCCAGCACGAACAGAATCTGATCGCCGTCAATCAGTTCGCCGCGATGGTCGGCCATCAATACCCGATCGCCGTCGCCGTCGAACGCAATGCCCAGGTCGGCTTTCTGCTCGACCACGACCCGGCACATGGATTCGGGATGGGTCGAGCCGCAGTCTCTATTGATATTCATGCCGTTCGGCTCGTCATGAATCGTGATCACCTCGGCACCCAGCTCTCTGAATACTTCGGGCGCGATACGATAGGTGGCGCCGTTGGCGCAATCGACCACGATCTTCAGGCCATCCAGGCGCGTGCCGAACGTGACCGTGCCCTTGCAGTACTCAATATAGCGCCCGCTCGCGTCATCCAGTCGCCGGGCCTTGCCCAGTTTTTCCGGCACGACGTGCGTCATTGGGTGTTCAAGCTGCTGTTCGATTTTGTGCTGCAAGTCGTCGGGTAGTTTGCGCCCGGTGCCGGAAAAGAACTTGATGCCGTTGTCTTCGAACGGGTTGTGCGAAGCCGAGATCACAATGCCGGCCGCACCGCCCAGCGACCGGGTCAGATGCGCCACCGCCGGCGTCGGCATCGGGCCGAGCAGGATGACATCGGCACCGGCCGCAGCCAGCCCCGCTTCCAGCGCCGACTCAAACAAATAACCGGAAATACGTGTATCTTTACCGATCACGACAGTACAGCGCGATGGCTGCAATTCGGATAATACCGAGCCGACCGCCCAACCCAGCTTCAGCGTGAAATCCGCCGTGATCGGTAACTCACCGACGCGGCCGCGGATACCATCGGTACCAAAATATTTAGTTGTCATTACGGCTATTTTACTAACTCAAGGCATTCCGCGTCAGTCGCGCCGAAAGATCCAGCCCGGCAAAGTTGACAAGCGCGGGGAATTTTGCTGAACTAGCTTATTAAACACAAGCGCTGATCCAAGCAAAGCGCAAACCCAACAGGAGCTCACCATGCGATCCGCTCAGACCTGGCTGGAC
>JBCCHH010000305.1:0-3176 GCA_039028855.1 Pseudomonadota bacterium
GCGAGGAGATCGAATGTTTTCACCCGTTACGATTGCGTTGATCGCTTTAGGCTATGTCGGCCTGTTGTTTGCGATTGCGCATGCTGGGGATCGTCTGCCGAAACGAAGCATTGGTACACGATTGAGCGCGGTGATCTACAGCCTTTCGCTCGCCGTGTATTGCACGTCATGGACATTTTTCGGCGCGGTCGGCAGTGCAGTGACGGACGGTTGGCTGTTCGTGACGATTTACCTCGGTCCGATTCTGGTCTTCATATTTGCACACGGCATGATGCGTCGCATGCTGGCGTTGACCCAGCGCCTGCGGCTGACTTCGATTGCCGACTTTATTGCCTATCGCTACGGCAAGGCTCGTTTGATTGCGGTCATGGTTACGCTTACGGCCGTGCTCGGGGCAGTGCCGTATTTTGCGCTGCAGCTCAATGCGATTACTTCAGGGCTGATGTTGATCAGCGAGCCGGGCAATGCCATTTCCGAATCGGCGATTGCTTTCCTGCTCGCACTGGCCCTGGGCTTGTTCGCGGTGCTGTTCGGCGCGCGCCGCCTCGAGGCCAGCGAGCATCATCGCGGTATGGTGCTGGCGGTGGCGTTTGAGTCTTTGATTAAGCTGGTGGCGTTTATTGCGCTGAGTTTATGGGCTTTGTTTGCACTGCTGGGCGGGCCGGTTGGCATGCTGGATCGCATGGCGGAAACACCACGCTATCAAACGCTATTTGCCGAATGGTCGTTGCCGCAGGGGTTCTGGATTCAAACGCTGTTGGCGGCTGCGGCCATTGTGTGCCTGCCGCGCCAGTTTCAGGTCACCTTTGTTGAGAACAAGAATCCGACTGATCTGATCATCGCGCGCTGGCTGTTTCCGATCTATCTGCTACTGTTTGCCGTGCTGGTGATTCCAATTGCCATTGCCGGTATGGAGACGTTTGGTGCTGATGCAGCCAACGGCGATCAGTTCGTGCTGAGCTTGCCGATGCTGGCCGAGCGTCCGGGTTTGACCATGCTGGCCTTTATCGGCGGTTTTTCGGCTGCAACGGGTATGGTGATTGTCGCAACCGTGGCGTTGGCGACGATGGTCAGCAACGATTTGATCATGCCGCTGCTGCTCAAGTTCAAGCGCGCGAATGAGCGCAATGCTGCAGCCGGCAGCAGCTATAACTTCGATCGAGTCCTGTTGAACAGTCGTCGTTTAACGATACTGGCGCTGGTGTTGGTAGGCTGGCTGTACTACCTGCTGATCGATCAGGCCGATGCGCTGGCTGCGATCGGGCTGGTTTCGTTTGCCGCCGCGGCCCAGTTTGCGCCTGCACTGGTGCTGGGCTTGTACTGGCGTTCGGCCAGTCGGGAAGGCGCTTTGGCCGGTTTGCTGGTCGGTTTGCTGGGGTGGCTGGTGTTGATTGTGCTGCCGGCGCTTGAAGTCGAAATGCCAAATGCGCTGCAGATGGACATTCATCAGGCCAGCATCATCACCATCGGATTGAATACGCTGGTTCTGCTGGCGGTTTCGGTCTGGAGTCGGCGCTATCGTCCATTGCCGTCTCAGGTGCTGGTCGCTGGCGGTCAAAATTTGACCATCGGTCAGCTACGTCGATTTGCCGCGGACTTTGTCGGCCAACGCCGCGTCGATGAGGCCTTTGCCGGCGCACTCCAACCGGTCGCGGGGCTGGATGAATTGGACGATGCTGCAGCCGGCAGCGAACTGATCGGCTTTACCGAGCGCTTGCTGTCGGGCTGTATCGGCTCCTCGTCCGCGCGTGCAGTGCTCACGGCGGGCCTGCAGCGCAGTGGCTTGAATCGGCCGCAGGCGCAGGCACTGCTGGAACAGACCTCCAGCGCGATTCAGTTCAATCGCGATTTGCTCGAAGCCACGCTCGATCACATCAGTCAGGGCGTCAGCGTGGTCGATGCCGATCTGAGGCTTGTGAGCTGGAATCAGGCATATATCGATCTGTTCGAGTATCCGCCGAATATGATCTATGTGGGTCGTCCGGTTGAAGAATTGATCCGCTACAACCTGCAGCGCGGCCTCGGTGGCGATGGTGAGGTTGAAGACGGCGTTAATCGGCGTATGCATCACATGCGGCGCGGTTTGCCGTATGTGTTCGAGCGGCATCATCAGGCTGAAGACAAACCTGGCAGAGTGATCGAAATTCGCGGTAATCCGATGCCGCAAAAAGGGTATGTCACAACCTATAGCGACATCACGCGCTACAAGAACACCGAATTCGAACTCAAACAGGCCTATGCCACGATGGAACAGCAGGTGCAGGCGCGAACGCAGGAATTGCGCTCCGCCATGCAGGCACTGGAGTTGGCCAAGGGCGAGGCCGAACAGGCCAACCGCAGCAAGAGTCGGTTCTTGGCTGCAGCCAGTCATGATTTGTTGCAGCCGATGAACGCGGCGCGGCTGTTTGCCTCGACCTTGCGTCAAAACAGCGATGCGCTCGACAGGGAGACGGCCGCGCTCGTGCGGCGCGTCGATCACAGCCTGAACGTGGCCGAAGAACTGCTTTCGTCGCTGCTCGATATCAGTCGGCTGGATCAGGGGGCGCTGCAGCCGCAGTGGGCCGATTTTTCGCTGGATCAATTATTCGAAACACTCGAGCGGCAGTTCGCCGACCTGGCCCGACGGCGCGGTTTGAAACTGCGCGTACGCAAATCCGGCTTGCGCGCGCACTGCGATCTGAAATTGCTGCAGCGCGTGCTGTTCAATCTGGCCGGCAACGCCATGCGCTATACGCGCACCGGCGGCGTGCTGGTTGGCTGTCGCAAGCGTGGCGACAAGGTCTGGATTACCGTTTGCGATACCGGTCCAGGCATCGCGGCTGACGAGCAGGATCGCATCTTTGAAGAGTTTCAGCGGCTCGACGAAGCCGATCATGCGGACGCTGAATTCGACTCCGGTCTCGGTCTTGGTTTATCAATCTGCCATCGCATTTGCCACATGCTTGACATACCATTGACCTTGCGTTCGACGGTTGGGCGCGGAAGTATTTTTGCCGTGCGCGTGTCGTTGGCCAAAGGAAATACTGCGACTCAGACCCGTCGCACCGGATCGACACTGTCGCCCGCGTCAGGCCTGGCCGGCGTGCGCGTACTGTGCGTCGACGATGATCGGGAAATTCTCGACGGTATGCGCGTACTGCTGGAACGCTGGCAGTGCATCGTGCATACCGCTGAAA
>JBCCHH010000306.1:0-3173 GCA_039028855.1 Pseudomonadota bacterium
AGCAGGCCGCCGACGGCAGCCTGTGGTTCGCCACATTTACCAGTGGCATCAGTCATTTCGACGGCCAGAATTTCACAAACTATGCAATCGGAGCCGGACTGGACAGCAATCAGATTCATCTGCTGCGACAGCTCGATGATGGCCGTCTGCTGGCCGGCAGCTATGAAGGGCCGCTGTACGATTTGAGCAGTGGCCGACCGCAACAGATCGAGCAAACCGGGCTTCCGGCCGATCTGGCCCTGCAAACCGTGCGCGTCGATCGCGATCAGAACACCTGGATTGGCAGCTATGGCAGCGGCCTGTGGCGCTGGACTGCCGAGGGTCATGTTCACGCCTTTGGTCCTGAGCAGATCCCCGGATCACACATCTTCGACATCATCGAAGATCGCGAAGGCAACCTCTGGGTCGGCACCATGTCCGGCCTGTTCCGCTTTCGCGATAGCCCGTTCCTGCTGTTCGGACAGCCCGAAGGTATTTCCGATGCTACCTTCGTGGTCAGGCAAAGTCCGCGCTCGGGTGCGCTGCTGGTAGGCACCGAGATGAGCGGTCTGTTCGAACTCCAGCCCGATGCAGCGAGTCGCGGTGCAGCACCGGTCGAAGCATCCTATTCGACCGAAAACGCCCTTTCCAGCAACAGCGTTTCCGCACTACTGATCAAACCCGACGGTACGCGCTGGATCGGCACTTTCGGCCAGGGTATTGACGTGTTCAGCTCGCAAGACATGAGCGAGCCCCGCCGCCTGACCCAACAAGATGGGCTGGCCAGCAACCACATCCTGGCACTCGCGCATGCGCCCGACGGCGCGATATGGATTGCTGCCCAGGGTGGCTTGAGCCGTTACATTGAGGGTCAGATTACGACCTTTACAGAGCAGGATCAATTGCCCTTTCGGTTGGTACGGCATCTGCTCGTCACCGACGACAACACGCTGTGGCTATCGAGCAACGATGGACTGGCGCGCCTCCGAGATGGCCAGTTCAGCCACTGGACCAGCGAACATGGCCTGGCCAGCAATCTGATCACGACGAGCTATCTGGACGCGAACGGCACGCTCTGGATTGGTAGCCGCAACGGCGGTCTGGCGCGGCTCAAAGACGATACGATTTTCCAGTTCACCGCCGAGCACGGCTTGCCCCGTCAGTCGGCAATGTCGATCATCGAAGACGATCAAAACCGGCTCTGGATCAGTACCAGTGATGGTCTGATGCGAGTCGAACGAACCGCGCTGGAGGCCGTAGCCGATGGTCGTCTTGAGCGTGTCGATGTACGCCTGTTCGACGAACTGGATGGCCTGCGCTCGACCCAGTTTGTCGGCGGTTTTGCCCCATCGAGCTGGAAATCGAGCGACGGCCGACTCTGGTTTCCGACCAATCGCGGCCTGGTCGGGGTAACGCCGGGACAGGCCCAATCCGCGCCGCAAACACTGAATCTGCTGATTGAAGCCGTGCGCGTTAACGGTACGGCAATGGATTTCAACCCCAGCCAAATCAATCAGCCACTACGGTTACCAGCCGAAGCGAGGACGCTGGAAATCGACTACACGGCACCTGCACTGGGCGTGCCCGAACGCATTGCGTTTCGCTATCAGATGCCCGACCTGGATTCAGCCTGGCAGGAAGTCGGCACACGCCGCACGGCCTATTTCACCGGTCTGAAACCAGGCGCACACGAGTTCATCGTAGAAGCCTACAGCCTAGACAACAGTTTCTTAGCCGCTTCAGCGACGCTCGAAATCGATCGCGCGCCGCTGTGGTTTCAGCAGCTATGGGTCAGGCTGCTGTTTACCGCCGCGCTGATCGCACTGATATATCTCGCCTATCGGCTGATCATGCATCGTTCGCAGCAACGGCAAATGCTGCTTGAACAAACGGTCGAAAAACGCACGCAGGAACTGCAGCAGGCACTGGAAAAAGTCCAACTGCTGTCTCGTATCGACGGCCTAACCGGCTTGTTCAATCGCCGCTTCTTTGAAGAGAAGTTGAGCAAAGAGTGGCAACAAACCAGCGCGCACAATCTACCGATCAGCGTCATCCTCGTCGACATTGATCGATTCAAACAATACAACGATTACCAGGGCCATCAAATGGGCGACGACTGCCTGCGCGAAGTGGCCAAATGCATCAGTGAAAGCACACTCAGAAAGCGCGACTTGGTCGCGCGCTATGGCGGTGAGGAGTTTGTGATTCTGCTGCCCGACACCGATCATGAATCTGCCTGTCTCGTAGCCGAACGTTTACGGGCCCGTGTTGCCGAGCTTACGATTGCGCACGCACACAGCGATGTCGCAGACTACATCACTATCAGTGCCGGCTATGCCACGGCCAATGGCGATGCAAATGACGACCGTATCGACAACCCGCGAACACTGGTTCAGTATGCAGATCAGGCGCTATACCGGGCTAAAAACCGGGGCCGTAATCGGGTCGTATCAAACATCGATTACGATTAAAACTAAGCGATCGGTTCACTTCTCCTGCAACCAGTCGCGCGGCTGTAAACACTCGCTGAGTCGCGCCTCAGACGAACCGGGCTCAGCCTGCCAATCATATTTCCAGTGTACCACCGGCGGCAGCGACATCAGAATCGACTCAGTACGCCCGCCCGACTGCAGGCCGAACAGCGTGCCACGATCGTAGACCAGATTGAATTCGGCATAGCGCCCGCGACGCCAGGCCTGGAAATCACGCTCGCGCTGACCATATGGTAAATCCATACGGCGCTCGACAATAGGCACATACGCAGGCAGATAGCCGTCTCCAACGGCGCGCATGAATTCGAAGCTGCGCTCGAATCCCCATTCGTTCAAATCATCAAAAAACAGCCCACCAACGCCGCGCGTTTCCTTGCGATGGGTCAGATAAAAATACTCATCGCACCACTTCTTATAGCGCGAATACACTTCGTCACCGAACGGCTGGCAGGCCAGCTGCGCGATCCGATGCCAATGGATTACATCGTCATCAAACGGGTAATACGGCGTTAGGTCAAAACCGCCACCGAACCACCAGACCGGTTCTTCACCCGGTTTTTCGGCGAGGAAAAAGCGCACATTGGCATGGCTGGTCGGCACCATCGGATTACGCGGATGAATCACCAGCGATACGCCAAGCGCGCGAAAGCTGCGCCCGGCCAGCTCCGGCCTGCGCGCACTGGCTGCGGCCGGCAGCGCCGC
>JBCCHH010000307.1:0-3172 GCA_039028855.1 Pseudomonadota bacterium
CTTGCTGTTTGCGCTGGCCGATAGAATGCATGATCTGCAACTGGCTGCGAGACAGAAACGCCCCGGTGCAACCATGCCAATGGTACATAAATGAGCTGCATGAATAGCAAGGGCTGCCAATGAACAGTATTGATCTGGCCGAACGAGGCGTTGCGCCGGACTGGCTCATCCGGATCGCGATCCGGCGTCTGTTGTCATTGCGGCTGCGCCAGCAGCATGCGTTCGATGTCGAGCTGCAGTCGGCCGATTTCTCACGTCAGGTTCAGTCACTGACTGAATCTGAGATTGCCATCGAAACCGAGGCCGCCAACAAGCAGCATTATGAGGTGCCGGCTGAGTTTTTCTCGCTGGTACTGGGTGAGCATCTAAAGTACTCTTCTGGCTTGTGGCCGGCTGGCGTGACGACGCTCGATCAGGCCGAAGCCGCGATGCTGGCACGCACCTGTGAAGCCGCGCAACTGGGCAACGGCCAGCGCATTCTCGAACTCGGCTGCGGTTGGGGCTCGCTCACCTTGTGGATGGCGCGGCATTACCCCGAAAGCCAGATCACAGCCGTGTCTAATTCCCATTCGCAGCGTGAGTGGATTACCACACAAGCACAGCAATACGGGCTGAACAACGTCGAGGTGCTGACCTATGACGTCAACGCGCTGCAGCTCGAAGGCGGTTTCGATCGCGTGGTTTCAGTCGAAATGTTCGAGCATGTGCGAAACTATCGACAACTAATGCAGCGAATTGCGCGCTGGCTTGTGCCGAATGGAGTCCTGTTTGTCCATATTTTCTGTCATCGCCATCTGATGTATCCGTTTGAAACCGAAGGGCAGGGCAACTGGATGGGTCGCTATTTCTTCACCGGCGGCCTGATGCCTTCTGCCGATACTCTGCTGTGCTTTCAAAACGATTTGAATTTTGACCGACGCTGGCTCTACAACGGCCGCCATTACGCCAAAACCGCGCGTGCCTGGCTGGATCAACAGGACGCCCATAAAGCAGCGGTAATGAAAGTATTTGAAAACGGTTACGGTGACCAGGCCGGCATCTGGTTTCAGCGCTGGCGCATGTTTTTCATGGCCTGCGAAGAGTTATTTGCCTACGATCAGGGTCAGCAGTGGCTGGTCGGACACTTCCGTTTTACCAAGCCATGCGATTGATCATGCAGCCATTCAAGCGAATCCCGCGGGGCAGCATCAATAGCAAATTGGTGCGGGTTTTTCTGGCTCAGGTGCTGGCGATCTCGATCGCGACCATTCTCGGCGTATACGGTGCTGCGCTTGTGGTCGAGAAAGTGCTCGTTCGTGAGGCGCTGAACGGCGAGGCCGAGCATTTTTGGCAGCATCTGAAAGAAGACGCGGATTTCCCCTTGCCGCACACCAATAACCTTGAAGCATATCTGGCTCCGAACGGTGATGTTTCGCAAGTACCCGCCTGGCTGTCCACCATTGAGCCGGGTTTCGGGCGCGTATATACCGAGCAGGACGATAATCCGGTCGTGCATGTAACCGAACGCGATGGGCACCGCTTGTATCTTGTGTTTGACGAAGTCCAAGTGTCGAATCTGGCCTTTTATTTCGGCATTTTGCCATTGATTGGCGTATTGCTGGTGATCTATATGCTGGCCTGGCTCGGCTATGTGCTGAGCCGGCGTGCGGTATCCGCGTTGGTGCAATTTTCCGAGGCCGTGCGCACGTTTGACTTTCAGCGTGGCGACTTTGAATCGCTCAAGTTGAATCAGTTCGCCAATACTACGGATGCAGAAGTGCTGGCGCTGCTCAACGCGCTTGAGCAGTTTACCAATCGACTCGAACGCTTCGTCGCGCGTGAGCGTAACTTTACCCGCAATGCATCGCACGAACTCAGAACGCCGCTGGCCGTGCTCAAGGGCAATGTTGAACTGCTGCAGAAGTTTCCCGATTCGCCCAAGCGTGGTGATGTGATCGAACGTATGGATCGCACGTTACGCGATATGGAGTCATTGGTGGAAACGCTGCTGATTCTGGCGCGTGAGTCCGAGTCGAAGCTATCCTGGTCGTCGGTCGTGCTCAATGATCTGATTGCCGAGCAGTTGGACCAGGTCGAGCGTGCGATGAACAAATCGGCGGTCAAGACATCGATCGTGGCGACCTGCCTGCTGCAAACCGAAGCACCGGAGCGCGTGCTCGGCATCATCTTCCACAATCTACTCAGAAACGCGCTGACGTTTACCGATAGCGGCGAAGTTACGGTTCAGATCGACAAACGCAGCGTGTCGATCCGCGATACCGGCTGCGGTATGAGCGAGGCTGATCTGGAGCGTGCATTCGAGCCGTTCTATCGCGCGCATGATCGGTCGAATGAAGGGTACGGCTTGGGCCTGGCGATTGTAAACCGACTTTGCCGCAGATTCGGCTGGCCGCTCGAAGCCGACAGCGAGCTTGGTTCGGGTACAGTATTTCGGATTCATTTTCCTCAAGCCGAGTGTATCGGCTTTGAATCGTCAAAAGACCATAGCAGCGTCGAGCAAATCAATCCGTAGCGCTGAATACGGCTTCAGGCGTCATCCGGGTGGGCAAGCTTGAAGCCCATGCCCTGCACGGTATGCAGCAGCTTGGTTTCGAATGGACGGTCGATGCTTTTGCGCAGGTTATACATATGACTGCGCAGCGTATCTGAATCCGGCAGCATATCGCCCCACAGCTCATTTTCGATCTGCTCGCGGCTGACCAGACGAGGGGATTCGCGCATCAGCACGCGCAGTATGCGGATCGAAGTCGGTGACAGGTTCAGGCGCTGACCGTCTCGTTCGACGCGCATGGTGCGTGGATCGAACACCAGGTCGCCGACCTTGATCGCACCGTCCGATACCTCACCGCGCGCTCGTCGAATCAACGCGGTCGCGCGAGCCAGCAGTTCATCCATTTCAAATGGCTTAACCAGATAATCGTCAGCGCCGGCGTCGAAGCCTTCAAGCTTGTCGTCGAGCGAATCGCGCGCGGTCAGCATCAGAATCGGCGTAGAGTCGCCACGATCGCGCAGCCTGCGGCACACTTTGATACCGTCGACTTTAGGCATCATCAGGTCGAGCACGATGAGATCGAAATGATTGTCTTCAAGCAGATTCAGCGCAATCGAGCCATCTGCGGCGTAATCCATTGCGAAACCTGAATTTTCCATATAACCGCCAATCGTAGCGGCC